>NZ_JBFRDQ010000025.1:0-29214 GCF_052113865.1 Allobosea sp. TAB14
CTACCTGCAGCGGCTTGAGCGCGAGCTTGCGGCCCGCTCCTTCACCGGTGCGCTCCGCCTRATGCATTCGGCCGGCGGCCTCGTCTCGCCCGAGACGGCGCGCACCTTCCCGATCCGCCTGCTGGAGAGYGGCCCGGCCGGCGGCGGCCTCGCCACGGCCCTGTTCGGCGAACTCGCCGGCCATAAGGACGTGATCTCCTTCGATATGGGCGGCACCACCGCCAAGGCCTGTATGATCGAGGACGGCCGCGCCGAGATCGCGCCGATGCTGGAAGCCGGCCGCGTCAACCGTTTCGCCAAGGGCTCCGGCCTGCCGATCAAGGCGCCCGTCATCGACATGATCGAGATCGGCGCCGGCGGCGGCTCGATTGCGGCGATCGACGAGGTCGGCCTGCTCAAGGTCGGCCCGCATTCGGCCGGCTCCGATCCCGGTCCGGCCTGCTACGGCATGGGCGGCACCAAGCCGACCGTGACCGACGCCAATCTCGTGCTCGGCTATTACGATCCCGGCTTCTTCCTGGGCGGACGCATGGCGCTCGACCTTGAGGCGGCGCGCAAGGCCGTCTCGACCGTCGCTGCGCCGCTCGGCCTTTCGATCGAGGAAGCCGCCTGGGGCATCCACAAGGTCGTGGTCGAGAGCATGGGCGCTGCCGCCCGCGTCCATCTCGTCGAGAAGGGCAAGGACCCCCGCCATTACGCCATGGTCGGCTTCGGCGGAGCGGGTCCGGCCCATGCCGTCGAYGTCGCCCGCGTGCTCGGCGTCAAGCAGGTCATCATCCCGCCGGCCTCGGGTGCGGCCTCCGCGCTCGGCTTCCTCGCCGCGCCGCTCTCCTTCGACATGGTGCGCTCGTTGCCGGTCGAGTTCTCCGAAGGCTTCGATGCGGCTGCCGTCAATGCCGTTCTCCGCGATCTCGAAGTCGAAGGCCGCAAGCACCTGACCGAGGCCGGCGTGAAGTCCGGCGACGTCACGGTCGAGCGCACGGCCGATATGCGCCTCGTCGGCCAGATGCACGACATTTCCGTGCCGCTGCCGGGCGGCACCATCGATGCGTCGAGCCTCGACGCCATCCGCGCGGCGTTCAGCAAGGCTTATTCCGCCCGCTACACCTCGGTCTACGAAGGCGCCCGGCTGGAGGCGATCAATTTCCGCGTCCGCTGCGCCGGCCCGGTGCCGACGCTCTCGCTCTCGGGCGCGGCCGGTGGCGGCGATGCCAAGAACAAGATCAAGGGCACCCGCAAGGCCTGGTTCGAAGGCGGTTGGAGCGAGGCGACCGTCTATGACCGATACGCCCTGCGCTCCGGCGACACCGTCACGGGGCCGGCGATCATCGAGGAGCGTGAGGCGACCACCATCGTCCCGCCCGGCGACAGTGTCGCCATCGACGATGTCCTGAACCTCATCGTCCATGTCGCCCAGCCGAATGCGGCCGAGACGACGATCACCGCCGATATGCCGCTGGCGGAGGCCGCGCGCCGGATCGAGGCCGATCCGATCTCGCTCGAGATCATGTGGAGCCGCATGATCAACGTCGTCGAGGAGATGTGGCTGACGGTCTGCCGCACCGCCTTCTCGCTGGTGATCTCGGAAGCGCAGGATTTCGCCTGCGAACTGCTCGACCCCGAAGGCGAGACGCTGGCGCATTCGCCCCGTGCGATGCCGGTGTTCAACCTGACGCTGCCGCGCGCGGTCAAGGCGCTCCTGGAGCGCTACCCGGCCGACACGCTGAAGCCCGGCGACGTGCTGATCRCCAACGATCCCTGGCTCTGCGCCGGCCATCTCTTCGACATCGCGGTGGTGACGCCGGTCTTCCTCGGCAACCGCGTCGTCGGGCTGATGGGCACGGTCGGCCATGTCTCGGATATCGGCGGCACCAAGGATTCGCTCCGGGCCCGCGAGATCTACGAGGAGGGCTTCCAGATCCCGCCGATGAAGCTCTACGAGGCCGGCCGGATCAACGAGACGCTGGTGCGCCTGCTGGCCGAGAACGTGCGCAATTCCGAGCAGGTGCTCGGCGACCTCCACTCCTTCGTCGCGGCCAACGCCATCGGCGCCGAGCGCTTGCAGTCCTTCCTCACCGATTACGGCATGCAGGACCTGAGGGCGCTCGCCCATGTCGTGCAGAGCCGTTCCGAGAAGGCGATGCGCGACGCCATCCGCGCCATTCCGGACGGCATCTATCACGGCACCGCCTCGAACAACCCGCTGGGCACGCCGATGCATTATCCGCTGGCGCTGACGGTGAAGGACGACACGATCCATCTCGACTTCGCCGGAGCGCCACCGCAGCTGCCGCAGGGCGGGCTCAACTGCACGCTCAACTACACGATGGCGCATGCGACYTATCCGCTGAAATGCATGCTGACGCCGAATGTCCGCGGCAATGCCGGCTGCTAYCGCGCCTTCWCGRTCGASGCSCCGAWGGGCTCGATCCTGAACTGCGACAAGCCGCTGGCGGTGAACCTGCGCACCCGCACCGGCTGGTATCTCGCCCCGAACATCTTCCGCGCTTTGTCGGAAGCAGCGCCGAAGCAGGTCCAGGCCTTCACCGGCCTGCCGGTGGCGGCGAGYGTCTATGGCCGGGACYMGGCSGGYGAYACCTATTCCGACATGCTYTTCKKCGGCGGCGGCCAGGGCGGCTCGGCCCAGGGCGACGGCAAGTCCGGCCTGCTCTACCCGACCTCCGCCGCGAACACCTCGATCGAGACCTTCGAATCGCGGGTGCCGGTGCTGGTGGTCGAGAAGGCCTATCTCACCGATTCCGGCGGCGCCGGTCAGCATCGCGGCGGCCTCGGCCAGCGTGTGCGGCTGCGCAAGCTTTCGGATGACGGATTGCCGACGCTGGTCTCGCTCTATCCGGAGGGTGTCAACAACCCGATTCCCGGCCTGTTCGGCGGCAAGGCCGGTGGCGGGGCTTCCGGCCGGGTGATCGACGAGCAGGGCCATGTCCTGAAGGACGTCGGCACCGGCGAGCTCGTCCAGGTCCGCCAGCCGCAGGAGATCGTCGAGCTCGTGCTCGCTGGTGGCGCCGGCTACGGCCCGGCCTCCGAGCGCTCGCGGGAGGCGATCGCCCGCGACATCGCGCTGGGGCTGGTCTCTCCGGATGCGGCCAAGCGCGATTACGGCGTGCAGGGAGCGCATGCCACGCAGGATGTGGGCGAGGCCAAGGCCGGCATCCTTGTTGCCTGACGGCAGACATCGAGATTGACAACAGCCCGACAGGGGCAATGAGGGGACTGAGGCATGACACACCAAAACAACGGAGTGCCTCAGCGGCACCCGAGTCTGTTCGAGCCGGCGACACTGGCGTTGATCGCCATTCTCTGCGTCTTCGGCTCGATCATCGGCATGCAGCTTCTGGTGTCGCTCGGCATCACCGCGAACACCTCACTGATCGGTGCGCTGGCGGCGATGGCACTGGCGCGGGTGCCGCTTGCCATGTTCGCCCGCTACCGCTCGATCCATGTGCAGAACCTGGCTCAGAGCGCGATCTCCTCGGCCACCTTCGGCGCTGCGAACAGCCTGCTCCTGCCGGTCGGCATTCCCTGGCTGCTCAATCGGCCGGATCTGGTGCTGCCGATGCTGGCCGGCGCCTTCTTCGCCATGCTGCTCGACGGCTATCTGCTCTACCGGATGTTCGATTCCCGCGTCTTCCCCGCCCAGGGCGCCTGGCCGCCGGGCGTCGCCGCCGCCGAGGCGATCAAGGCCGGCGACGAGGGCGGGCGGAAGGCGGCGCTGATGGGCGTCGGCTTCCTCACCGGCGTGGTCGTCTCCTTCGTCAAGGTTCCGCTGGCCTGGATCGGCTTCGCCGGCTCGACGGCGGTGAGCGGCATTCCGATGTCGGCCTTCGGCGTCGCCTTCATCGGCAATGTCTGGGCGCTGACGATGTTCGGCATCGGCCTGCTGCTGCGCGGCTATTCCGGCCAGCTCTTCGGCGGCCCGCTCTTCGAGACCATCATCCCCAAGGGGGATCTGATGGCCGCCTATATTCCGCACGGCTTCATGATCGGCGCCGGCCTCGTCGCCCTGATCCAGGTCGGAATGCTGCTCTTCAAGCGCGGCGAGACATCCGGGGCTGCCAAAGAGGGCGTCACCGACACCGAAGTCCGCCGGGCGCTCGGCCTCGGCACCATCGGCTATCTCGTCATCGCGGTCTTCATCGCGCTGGTCGGCGGGCTGATCAGCGACATGTCGATCGGCATGCTCATCCTGTTCGTGCTCTACGCCGCCTTCGCGGCCTATGTGCATGARYTGATCGTCGGCCTCGCCGCGATGCATTCCGGCTGGTTCCCGGCCTTTGCGGTGGCGCTGATTACGCTGATCATCGGCATGCTGATCGGCTTCCCGATGCCGGCGCTGGCGCTGCTGGTCGGCTTCTCGGCGGCGACCGGCCCGGCTTTCGCCGATATGGGCTACGACCTCAAGGCCGGCTACATCCTGCGCGGCCACGGCGTCGATCCGGCCTTCGAGCGCGAAGGCCGCCGCCAGCAGCTCTTCGCCGCGATGTTCGCCTTCGTCATCGCCGGCATCGTGGTGCTGTTCTCCTACCAGTCCTATTTCGACCGGAACCTCGTGGCGCCCGTCGACAAGGTCTATGCCGCGACGATCAAGGCCGGCGTGGCGCCGGGCGTCGCCTGGCAGTTGTTCCTCTGGGCCATCCCCGGCGCGATCCTGCAGTTCATCGGCGGGCCGAAGCGGCAGATCGGCGTGCTCTTCGCCACCGGCCTGCTGATCAGCTTTCCGATGGCGGGCTGGGCGGTGCTGGCGGGCATCGTCTGCCGGCTGATCTGGGAGAAGCTGCGCGGCGACAGCGGCGAGGGCGACATGGAGGTCTTTGCCGCCGGCATCATCGCCGGCGACGCGATCTTCTCGTTCTTCGATTCGGTCATCAAGAACGTCACCAAGCCCTGACCAAAACAGGCCCCGGGACCAGCATCCCGGGGCCTTTCGCGTCCGGAAGAGGATCATCGCCATGGGCAAGCTTGGAACGCTCACCATCGGGCAGGCGCCGCGCGCCGACATCACCCCGATTCTGGATGCGGTGCTGGACGCCGGTCTTCCGCGCATCCATGCCGGCGTGCTCGATGGCCTCAGCCGCGATGAGATCGCGCGGGATTTCACCCCGCTTCCCGGCAAGGCCCCGCTGATCACCCGCCTGCTGGACGGCTCCTCGGTCGTGATCGATCGCGCCCGCACGGAAGCTGCCGCCCAGCACAAGCTCGACGCTCTGGAAGCCGCGGGCTGCACCACCATCCTGATGTTGTGCACCGGGCATTTCGAGAAGCTTTCGACCCGAAAGGCCCGCTTCCTCGAGCCCGACCGCATCCTGCCGCCGACGGTGGCGGCGCTGGCGCGGGGCGCGCGACTCGGCATCATCGTGCCGCTCGTCGAGCAGATCGACAGCGAGGCCGGCAAATGGGCCGGTCTCGATCCGGCGCCGCTCTACGCGGCCGCCTCGCCCTATCGAGGCGATCTCGACGCCGTCGCCGTCGCCGCTCGGGACCTCCGCCACCGGGGTGCGGAAATCCTGCTGATGGATTGCATGGGCTTCGTCGAAAGCCATCGGCGGGCGGCCGCGGCGGCCGGTTTGCCGGTCATTCTATCGAACAGCCTGGTGTCCAAGCTCGTCTCGGAATTGGTCTGAGTCGAAGCCTGCTGTGCTTCGACAGCCTCCGCCGCCGATGCTCGGGCTTGACCGGAGCATCGGCGATGATGTCCGGAGCCGGCCAGGCTTATGCCAGTCGATCGCGCATTGAGCCCGCATGCTCGCCGGCCGACGTCATGTGAGGTGTTTTGCTCTTCGAGAGCCGGCTGGTGCTGCCAGAGAGGATTGAACTCTCGACCTCTCCCTTACCAAGGGAGTGCTCTACCACTGAGCTACGGCAGCAAGATCGTCAGCCAAGTCGCGCTGGGTCGTCCCGGAGGGCGGCTGCGGCGCGGCATCGTTGCGAAGCGGCGCCCTGATGCCATAAGCGCGGGGCGGACGCAACCCGCTCTCTCAATCCGGCAGCAATAACCGTGGATCAATTCGGAAAAGACGGCCGTCGCCGATGAGATGCGCGCTGAGCCGCCCGCCGAACAACGGCCGGAAAGCGGCGTCCCGCAGGTTGAGGCCGCCGGCATAGGCGCCCATTGCCGGCATCACGCAGCGGCGCGTTGACAGGGCGAAGCAGCGCCGCCGGACCGCCCGCCCGCGCATCCTGACCTTGGCGGCAGGGTGCAGATGCCCGGCGATCTCGTAGCCGTTCTCGGCCGGATCGGGCTCATGGCGCAGCGTCACGCCGGCGAGGCTGATCTCTGCCGCGCTTTCGCCGCCGACGCGGTGGCTGATCGACGGGTCATGATTGCCGGTGATCCAGAGCCAGTCGCGGCCTTGCTGCAGCAGGTGCAGCGCAGCGAGCGTCTGCGGTGCGAGCCGCTCCTCGGCCTGCCGGTCGTGGAAGGAGTCGCCGAGCGCGATCACGCGCGCCGGCTGATGGCGCAGGATCGCGTGGCCAAGTGCGGCCAGTGTCGCGCTCGAATCATAGGGCGGCAGCATCACGCCGCGCGCCGCATAGGCCGAGCCTTTTTCCAGATGCAGGTCCGCGACGACGAGCGTGCGCTCCTCCGGCAGCCAGAGCGCGCCCGAAATGTCCGGCACGAGCGCGAGCCGGCCCAGCATGAAGGCCTCGCCCGTTGTCGCCAGCGCTCTGTCTGGTCCTGGCGCGGCAACCGTCACGCCATCGCCTCTTCCGTCAGCATCGCCTCTGCCTCCGCCAGGATCTCGTCGGCCGCCTCGCCGAAGACCGCCTCGCGCCCGATCTCGAGCATCACGGAGACGCCGAGCGGCGAGACATGGTCGAGCGGCTGATGCACGATTCGGCCGCTGATCCGTGTCAGCATCTCACCAAGCCGGCGAATGTCGAGCAGGCCCGTCGCCGCATCGGCCCGCGCCGCCTTGAGCAGGATATGGTCGGGCTCGTGCCGGCGCAGCACGTCGTAGACGAGATCGGTCGAGATCGTCACCTGCCGGCCGCTCTTCTCCTGGCCGGGATAGCGCCGCTCGATCAAGCCGCCGATGATCGCGCAGGAGCGGAAGGTGCGCTTCATCAGGGCCGATTCCGCCATCCACTCCTCGAGATCGTCGCCGAGCATGTCCTGCGCGAACAGGTCGTCGAGATCGAGTGCGCCGCGGGCGATCGCCGCCGTCATGTCGCCGAGCGTCCAGCAGGCCATGCCGTAATCGTTGCAGACGAAGCCGAGCGGGCGCATCCGGGCGCGCTCCAAACGGCGCGTCAACAGCATCCCGAGCGTCTGGTGGGCGAGGCGGCCTTCGAAGGGGTAGGCGACGAGATAGAAGCGGCCGCCGCGCGGGAAGGTCTCGACCAGCAATTCGCCGGGCTTTGGCAGCCGCGATTTCAGCTTCTGCGCATGCAGCCAGGCGGAAACCTCCTCCGGCAGCGTATGCCAGAGGTTCGGTGAGGCCAGGATGGCGCGCACGCGTTCGGCCAGGAAGGTCGAGAGCGGAAACTTGCCGCCGTCATAGGAGGGGATTTTCGGATCGGTGCCGGCGGCGGCGCGCGAGCAGATCGCTTCGTTCTCGACGATGCCCTCGAAGCGCAGGACTTCGCCGGCGAAGACGAAGGTGTCGCCCGGCACCATGGTCTCGGCGAAATACTCCTCGATCTCGCCGAGCACGCGGCCACCGCGGGTGATCATGCCGGGCTGTCCAGGCCTGCCGGCGCGCGCCCGGCCGAGCCTGACCTTCAGCATGGTCGCCTCGACGATGGTGCCGACATTCATCCGGTATTGCTGGATGACGCGGGCATGGCTGGCGCGCCAGAGACCGGTCTTGTCCTGCCGGAGCTTGGCGAAACGCTCATAGCTCTTCAGAGCATAGCCGCCGGTCGCGACGAAATTGACGACCGCGTCGAAATCCGCGCGGGCAAGCCCGGCGTAAGGCGAAGCTGTGAGGACTTCCTCATAGAGCGCATCCGCCTGGAAGCCGTCCGAGCAGGCGACGCCGAGCACATGCTGGGCGAGCACGTCGAGCGCGCCGATGCGCGGCGGCGGGGTGTCCTGCGCGGCCTCGTGGACGGCCTCCAGCGCGGCGCGGCACTCCAGCAGCTCGAAACGGTTGGAGGGCACCAGCAGCGCCTCGGAGGGCTCGTCCATGCGATGGTTGGAGCGGCCGATGCGCTGGATCAGGCGGCTCGCCCCCTTCGGTGCGCCGAGATTGACGACGAGGTCGACATCGCCCCAGTCGATGCCGAGATCGAGCGTCGCGGTGCAGACCACGGCCTTGAGCCGCCCATCCGCCATCGCGGCCTCGACCTTGCGGCGCTGCTGGGCGTCGAGCGAGCCGTGATGCAGCGCGATCGGCAGATTGTCGTCGTTGAGGTTCCACAGCGCCTGGAAGGCGAATTCCGCCTGCATGCGCGTGTTGACGAAGACCAGCGTCAGCTTGTGCGTGCGGATCGCCTCGTAGACCTCGGCCATCGCGTGCAGGGTGGTATGGCCGGCGATCGGCAGGCGCCGCTGCGTATCGAGGATGCCGATGCGCGGCTTCGCCCCGCCCGCGACCGTGACGAGCCCGGCCGGCGTCTCGCTGCCGCCGAGATAGCGCTGGAGATCGGCGGGCTCGCGCACCGTCGCCGAGAGGCCGACGGCGGAAACCTGAGGCGCCAGCGCCTTCAGCCGCGCGAGATCGAGCGAAAGCAGGTCGCCGCGCTTGGAGGTGACGAGCGCGTGCAACTCGTCGAGCACGATGCGGCGCAAGGATGAGAAGAACGGCGCGGCGTCGCGATGGGAGACGAGCAGCGCGAGCTGCTCCGGCGTCGTCAGCAGGATATCGGGTGGGCGCTGGATCTGGCGTGTGCGCTTGGCGGCGGAGGTGTCGCCGGTGCGCGTCTCGATCGTGATCGGCAGTTCCATCTCGCGCACGGGCGCTTCGAGATTGCGGGCGATGTCGACGGCGAGCGCCTTCAGCGGCGAGATGTAGAGCGTGTGCAACCCGTCATGCCGGCCGCCGCGCTCTGCGAGCTCGACCAGCGAAGGCAGGAAGCCGGCGAGCGTCTTGCCGGCGCCGGTCGGCGCCACCAGCAGCGTCGAGCGCCCGGCGCGTGCCTCTTCCAGCAAGGCGAGCTGATGCGGCCGCACGCTCCAGCCGCGGCTGGCGAACCAGGCCTCGAAGGCGGGAGGGAGCGGGGAGGGCGCGGCCATGTCGGCCGAAGATAGGGGGTGGCACAGGAGAACGAAAGGAGAATAACGCGTTGTGGCGGCTCGTCGCCGATTCGCGATCAGGGGCCTACGAGCTGCCCCCCATCGACAACAACGGTCTGGGCCGTGACCCAGCTGGCCTTGTCGGAGGCAAGGAAGAGCGCGACCGCGGCGACCTCCTCGGGCTTTCCCATGCGGCCGAAGGGGATGTTGGCCAGCGTCGCCTGATAGAGCTCGGGATTCGATGTCTTTCGATCTTCCCAAGAGCCGCCTGGGAATTCGATCGAGCCCGGCGCGACGCAATTGACCCGAATGCCTTTCCGCGACAGCATCTTCGCTTGGCTGGCGGTGTAATGCATGACCGCCGCCTTGATCGCGCCGTAAGGTGCCGAGCGCGACGAGGCTCGCAGAGCCGAGATCGACGAAATATTGACGATCGACGAACCCGGTTTCATGTGCGGGATGGCTGCATGGCTCCCGCGGACGACCGCCATCATGTCGATGTTGAAGGACGCGGCCCAACCCTCGTCGTCATCCGAATGGCCGAAGCCCGATGCGTTGTTGACCAGGATGTCGAGACCGCCGAGAGCCTTCACTGCCTCCGGCACATAGGTCGCGATCGCCTCCGCGTCGGCGAGGTCGACACAGGCGGCGTGAGCCGTGACTCCGAGCGCCTCGATCTCCCGGCGCGTCGCTTCCAGCGGCCCCGCKCCCCGGGCGCAGATCGAAACGGACGCGCCGCCTGCTGCAAAGCCCAGCGCGATGGAGCGCCCGATGCCACGGCTGCCACCCATCACGATCACGCGCTTGCCGGTGAATTCCTTGGCCATGCGGGCACCCCCATTGAGACGAATGTGTGAATGTCCCTATTGCTCAGGCGAAAGCCGCCGCTTCAAGGGCCGTCAATGTGTATACGGAGTTGCACGGCCTGCGGGCGAGGATGCCCGTCTTCGGGCGATCCGCTTTCGCGAGATTCTGCGCCTGCCCACCATCCGGTAGGTGAAATTGGCGCGATCCGCTTGTTCTGCCGGCCGGGAAATGCCGGGGGCATCCCCGGCGGGATGCCTTCACCGCCGCTCCGCCACGACCAGCAGCCCCGGCACGGGCACGCCGCGATCCTGCCGCGTGCTGGGGGGCTCGACGAGTAGGGGGGTAAGCCCCGCTTCCCCCAGCCGCTCCCGCAGCCAGCCTTCCGCATGCGCGAACCGCCGATCCTCGCCGACGACCACGCCCTCGCCCGCATGACTCTGCACCGTGAAGGCGAAGAGCCCGCCGGTCGGCAGCACCCGCGCGCTCTGGGCGAAGCTCGGCGCGAGTTCGCCGAGATAGACGAAGACGTCCGCCGCGATCACCAGATCGGCCGACTGGTCCGGGCGGCTCGCCAGGAAGGCGGTCAGCCCGGCGACGGCGAGCTTGTCGTAGAGCGGCGCGCCATCCTCCCGCGTCTTGACCTGGGCCCGCGCGATCATGCGCGGCGAGAGATCGCAGCCAGCGAGGAAACCGCTCTCGGTGCGGATCGCCTCGCCCATCAGCCCGGTGCCGCAGCCGAGATCGTAGACGGTGTCGAACCGGAAGGGCCGCGCGGCGTTGTCGCAGCAGCGCCGCAGCGCATCCTTCAGCAGAGCAGGGGCATTGTAGTGCAGGGTCTGGGTCAGGTGGCTGTCGAAGCGCTCGGCGTAACCGTCGAACAGAGCGCCGGAGAAATTCTCCGAGGTCGCCTCCTCGGCCGGCATGGCGCCGATGCGGGCGAGGTCGAGCCTGGCGCCGAAATGGTCGTTGGGGTCGAGGTCGAGGCATTGTCGCCAGGCCGTGGCGGCGTCCTCCCTGTGCCCGAGCGCCTCCTTGGCGAGGCCGTAGAGATGCCAGGCAGCGGTAAAGTGATAGGCCCCGGCCAAGGTCTGGTCGAGGATCTCGACGGCCGCTTGCGCGTCGCCCTCCTTGAGCGCGGCTTCCGCCCATGCGTAGCGTCGGTCGAGCATCGGATCGCCGGAGCTGGAATGATGCGTGGTCTGGCCGGTCTCGCTCATGCCAGCCGGTCTAGCCGAGGAGAATGACACTGGCCAGACAAAGCCCGCGCTGGCGCCCCGCCGAATTGCTCGTGCCGACCCCGGCCGGGCTCTTCTGCCCGCYGGCYGACATTCATATCGATCCGGTKCGCCCGGTGSCGCGKGCGCTTATCACCCATGGCCATTCCGACCATGCTCGTGCCGGCCACGGCTGCGTGCTGGCGACGCGCGAGACGCTGGCGATCATGGCGCTGCGCTATGGCGAGGGGTTCGCCGGTTCGCAGCAGGTCGCGGTGCCTGGAGAGGTGGTCCGCATCGGCGAGGTCGATTTCACCTTCGTTCCCGCCGGCCATGTCCTYGGCTCSGCCCAGATCGTGGTCGAAAGCCGCGGCCTGCGGATCGTCGTCTCCGGCGACTACAAGCGCGAGCGCGATCCGACCTGCGCGCCGTTCGAGCCGGTGCCCTGCGACATCTTCATCACCGAGGCGACCTTCGGCCTGCCGGTCTTCCGCCATCCGCCGGCCGATGGCGAGGTCGGGAAGCTCCTGGAATCCGTCAGGCTCTTCCCTGAGCGGACGCATATCGTCGGCGCCTATTCGCTCGGCAAGGCGCAGCGCGTCATGGCCTTGATCCGCGAGGCCGGATACGAAAAGTCGATCTACATCCATGGTGCCGTCGAGACGATCACCGAATTCTATCAAGCGGAAGGCATCCCGCTCGGCGAGATCCGCCTGGTCGCGAGTACGGACCGCAAGACGCTCGGTGGCGAGATCGTCATCTGCCCGCCCAGCGCGACACAGGACCTCTGGGCGCGACGCTTCCCCGACCCGGTCACCGCCTTCGCCTCGGGCTGGATGCGGATCAGGGCGCGTGCGCGCCAGAAGGGCGTCGAGTTGCCGCTGGTGATCTCCGACCATGCCGATTGGGACGATTTGCTGGCGACGATCCGCGAGGTTCGGGCCGGCGAGATCTGGGTCACCCATGGCGAGGCCGAGGCGCTCGTCCACTGGTGCGGCACGGCGGGCCTCAAGGCCAAGCCGCTGCATCTCGTCGGCTATGGCGACGAGGGCGAGGCGGAGTCGGAAGGGGAGGCAGCCGATGCGCCGGTGGCGTGAAAACGAGGGCTGGGAGCGTGAATCAGCGCGCCGAGGCGACGACCGGGCGGCTCGGCGCGGCCATGCCGACGAGCGCATTCGCCATGTCGCGGGCGAGGCAGTCATAGCCCGCATCGCTCATATGGAAGCCGTCGCTCCACAGCGCCGCCTTGAAGGCCTCGGCATCGCTGTCGTGCCATTCCCGCATCGTCTGGTAACGGCTGAAGACCGGCACGGCCTCGCGCCGCGCGACATCGCCGACAGCCGCGACGAAGCGCTTGTAATTGTCGGAGTCGCGCACCGTGGGGAAGAACTGCGGGTCGAGGATGGCGAGAGGGGTGTTCGCCTGCTTCACCAGCCGGATGCCCTCGCGGACCATGCCGCGGAAGGCCTCGAGATCGCCGCCCTTGACGGCGTCGTTGGTGCCGACCTGCCAGATCACCAGATCGTAATGGCGCCCGGCCAGCGCGGTTTCGAGGCGCGCGAGCGTCTGCGGCGCGGTCTCGCCGCCAATGCCGGCATTGACGATCTCGACCGGCGCCTTCGACCAGGCCTTGCCGAGCAAAGCCTGAAGACGGGCGGGATAGGTCTTGTCCTTGGCGCTGGCGCCGATCCCCTCGGTCGAGGAGGAGCCGATGGCGAGGATGGTGAGCGGGCGCCCTTGCGCGACCTTGTCGGCCAGCGGCGCGAGAACCGCGCGCGACTGGATGATCGGCGTCTCGCGGCAGGAGAAGCCGGCTGCCTGGGCAGGGGCTCCGACCGAAAGCGTGGCAGCGATGACGGCAGGCAAGGCAAGAAACCGCATCGCGGCACGCATTGGCGTCTGTCTCCTGGCTACACTGCTGCCGTTAAGGTTTGCTTCATGAACGGTATCTGAACGATGCGCTGCAAGAAGCATGCAACGATTCGATGTGGCGATGCGGTGACACCATGAATCGCTTCGCCTGGCTGCTCGACCGCCTCGCCTATGAGCCGCGCCGCAACGCTAAGCTCGCGCTGATCGCCGATTATCTGCGCACCACGCCCGACCCCGATCGCGGCTATGCGCTGGCGGCGATGACGGGCGGGCTCGTCTTCCGCAACGCCAAGGCCGGGCTGATCCGCGCGCTGATCGCCGAGCGCACCGACCCGGTGCTGTTCGCGCTGTCCTATGACTATGTCGGCGATCTCTCGGAGACGGTCGCACTGATGTGGCCGGCCCGGCATGGCACTAACGCGGTGCCGCATCTGCCCGAGGTCGTCGAGAGTCTGCGCGAGGCCGGCAAGACCGACCTGCCGCGCCTCGTCGCCTCCTGGCTCGACGCGCTCGACGAGACCGGCCGCTGGGCGCTGCTCAAGCTCATCACCGGCGCCTTGCGGATCGGCGTCTCGGCCCGCCTCGCCAAGACGGCGGCGGCGAGCCTCGGCGGCGTGCCGGCCGACGAGGTCGAGCAGGTCTGGCACGGGCTGGAGCCGCCCTATGCCGAGCTCTTCGCCTGGCTGGAGGGCCGGGGTGCGCGGCCGGAGGCGCGCGATCCCGCACCGTTCCGCCCGGTCATGCTCTCGCATCCGATCGAGGACGGCGATTTCGACAAGCTCGACCCGGCCGAATTCTCAGCCGAGTGGAAATGGGACGGTATCCGCGTCCAGGCCGCCAGCGGCCGGCGCGGTGACGGAAGCCGCGTGACCCGGCTCTATTCCCGCACCGGAGAGGATATCGCCAACGCCTTTCCCGATCTCGTCGAGGAGTTGACGCAGGATGGCGCGCTTGACGGCGAGTTGCTGGTGATGCGCGAGAGCGCGGTCCAGAGCTTCAACACCTTGCAGCAGCGGCTCAACCGCAAGACCGTCACAGTGAAGATGCTGGGCGAATTCCCTGCCCATATCCGCGTCTATGATCTGCTGGTCGATGGCGAGGAGGATATCCGCCACCTGCCCTTCGAGGAGCGGCGCAAGCGGCTGGAGGCCTTCCTGTCGCGGCTTGCCAGCCCGCGCTTCGATCTCTCGCCGCTGATCCCCTTCGGGTCATGGCAGGAACTGACGACGGCCCGCGCCGATCCGGCCTCGGCCGGGGCGGGCGCCGATGCGGAAGCGGTCGAGGGCTGCATGATCAAGCGGCGCGACTCGCCTTATCTGCCGGGCCGGCCCAAGGGCTATTGGTGGAAATGGAAGCGCGATGCCCGGCTGGTCGACTGCGTGCTGATGTACGCCCAGCGCGGCCACGGCAAGCGCTCTTCCTTCTATTCCGACTACACCTTCGGCGTCTGGCGGGTGGGCGAGGAGGGCGGTCTCGAGCTGGTGCCGGTCGGCAAGGCCTATTTCGGTTTCACCGACGAGGAACTGCTCGAGATCGACAAATATGTCCGCAAGAACACGCTGAACCGCTTCGGCCCGGTGCGGGAGGTGGTGCACACGGCTGAAAGCGGCCTCGTCTTCGAGGTTGCTTTCGAGGGCTTGCAGCGCTCGACGCGGCACAAATCCGGGCTCGCCATGCGCTTTCCCCGCATCAACCGCATCCGCTGGGACAAGCCGCCTGGTGAGGCCGACCATATCGAGGTGCTGGAAGCGCTATTGCCGACCAATGGCTGACGGCGGATGGGTTGCGCCCATGCGCTGGCAATGCTTGTGATCCGCCTCGCGCCTGAGGCAAAATAGAAGAGTCGCAACCACAGGGTCGCAATAAGGACAATACGGAGTGGCGCGATGAGCAAGCAGCCTTCGACACGGATCGTCATCGCGGACGACCACCCGCTGTTTCGCGGGGCGCTGCGACAGGCCGTCTCGCACGCCATTGCGGGCGCGGAGGTCAGCGAGGTCGGCTCGCTCGAAGCCCTGACCGAGGCGCTGGCGAGCGGCGGCGATGCCGATCTCGTCCTGCTCGATCTGACCATGCCGGGCGTCCAGGGCTTCTCCGGCCTGCTTTTCCTGCGGGCCGACCATCCCGAGATCCCGGTCATCGTCGTCTCGGCCAATGACGACCCGGCGGTGATCCGCCGCTGCATCGAGTTCGGGGCGCTCGGCTTCCTCCCCAAGACGGCCGATGTCGCCCAGATGGGCGAGGCGATCCGCGCCGTGCTCGACGGCGGCGTCTGGACCCCGCCCGGCGTCGATCTCGCAGCCCCCGTCGATGCCGAGGTGGCCGACATGGTCCGCCGCCTCTCGACGCTGACGCCACAGCAGGTGCGCGTGCTGATGATGCTGTCGGAAGGTTTGCTCAACAAGCAGATCGCCTATGAGCTCGGCGTCTCCGAGGCGACGGTGAAGGCGCATGTCTCGGCGATTCTGACCAAGCTCGACGTCGACAGCCGCACGCAGGCCGTCATCGCCGCCTCGAAGATCGCCGGCACCGCCTGGGCGACCACCGGAGCCGGTGCCTCCGCCTGAGGCTGCCGGCCCCCCTCGGGGGGGGGCTCCCGCCCGGACGCAGCGCGGCTGTGCAAACGGCGTTCAGGCGCCGTTCAAGCGCGGCGGGTTTCAGGTTAAGACAGGTGGAAAGCGCCCCGCAGATGCGGGGGCGCGTAGCAGGATGCCAGGGCTTTCATGGAACGGTTCATCGGCGGCTCGCCGCTCAGCGTCCTCGTCAGGCTGATCTTCATCTCGCTGCTCGTCGGCGCCGCCATGGCCTTTCTCGGCCTCTCGCCGCGCGGGCTCTTCGAGGCGGCCTCCCGCTTCATCCGCTCGATCACGGGGCTCGGCTTCGGCGCCATCCGCGAGGTCGGCGACTGGCTCATCGCCGGCGCGCTGGTCGTCGTGCCGCTCTGGCTGCTGATGCGGCTCTTCGCGGCTCGAAAGTAGCTGCGGCTAAAGCCCCTCGCCACGCGCGATCGCGGCAGCGTCGCGGCCGATCAGGGCGGTGAGGCGCGGCAGCCCCGCCCGGCGCGCCTGCGCGGCCAGCCCCGTCTTGATCTCCTTGACCAGCCCCGGCCCCTTGAACACCAGCGCCGAATAAAGCTGCACCAGGGTCGCGCCGGCCCGGATCTTGGCGAAGGCGGCCTCGGCCGAATCGATGCCGCCGACCCCGATCAGCGGAAACTGTCCCTCGACGCGCAGGAAGGTCTCGGCCAAGATCCTGGTCGAGGCGGCGAAGAGCGGCTTGCCGGAAAGCCCGCCGGTCTCGGCTTTCGCCGCGTTGCGCAGGCTCTGCGGCCGCGCGACGGTGGTGTTCGAGACGATCATGCCGTCGATGCCGCGCTTGCGCGCGACCGCGACCATGCCGTCGAGCTCGGGCAGCGTCAGGTCCGGCGCGATCTTGAGCAGGACCGGCGTGCGCTTGCCCCCGGCCGCGGCCTCGTCGCGGGCTGCGAGCGTACGCGCCACCAGATCGTCCAGCGCGCTCTCGGCCTGCAGGTTGCGCAGGCCCGGCGTGTTGGGCGAGGAGACGTTGATGGTGAGGAAATCGGCGAGCGGCGCGAGACGCCGCGCCAAAATCGCGTAATCTGCTTCCCGGTCGGTCGAATCCTTGTTGGCGCCGAGATTGATCCCGACGATGCCGCCGCGTCCCTGCCTGGCCGCGAGACGCCGCGCCATGGCCTCGACACCCTCGCTGTTGAAGCCGTAGCGATTGATCACGGCCTCGTCCTCGACGAGCCGGAAGACGCGCGGGCGCGGGTTGCCGGGCTGCGGCAGCGGCGTCACGCCGCCTGCCTCGACGAAGCCGAAGCCCAGCCCCAGAGCGCCGTCGATCGCCTCGGCATGCTTGTCGAAGCCGGCCGCAAGCCCGACCGGATTCGGGAAGGAGAGGCCGAAGGCTTCCATCGCCAGCACGGGGTCGTCGGGAGTGGGCTTCAGCGCCGGCGCCGCCGCCAGCGCCGCGACCGTCAGCCGGTGCGCCGCCTCCGCGTCCATCCGGTGAATCAGGGGGCGGGCGAGATGGAAGAGGCTTGCGAACATGCCGGGGTCTTTAGAGCATCCTACGCGCAGTTGGATATGGATTTTTCGCCGCAGCCGCGAGGCGGTGATGGGCTCAGATCTCGGCCGGAAGCGCGTGGCTGCCGTCGCTCTTCAACGGCAGGGGCATCACCCAGCGCACGGCCTTGGGATCGAGCTGCCCATAGAGGTGCGGAAACAGCGCGCCGCCGCGCGACGGCTCGTAGCGCAACGCGGACCCGAGCCGCGAATCCTCGACCGCGATCAGGAGCAGTCCGTCCTGTCCGGCGAAATGCTTCGCGGCGGTCTCGGCGAGTTGCGTGCCGGTCGAGAAATGGATGTAGCCATCGGCGAGATCGACGGGCGCACCCTCGAACCGGCCTTTTTCCTCGGCTTCGCGCCAGAGGGCGGCCGGGCATATCTTGTAGATCAGCGGCATCGTTGAGTCTCGCGCGAGAACGGTCAGGGACGGTATGGCCAGTGGCAGGAGCTTTCCGCAAGCCATGCCGTGAATGTGGCGAGAATCGGATTGAAATCTTATGAGATAGGGGATATTTCCTATTGCCTATCCCCGCCGAACGGCAAGAGCCATGCGAGGCCCTGAGCGATGCTGTCACATGACCAGATCTGGGGGGCGATCGACACGCTCGCCCAGCGCTATGGCTTCACCGCCTCGGGGCTGGCTCGCAAGGCCGGGCTCGACGCCACGACCTTCAACCGCTCGAAGCGCCTCGGGCCCGATGGCCGCGAGCGCTGGCCCTCGACCGAATCGATCGCCAAGATCCTGGCCGCGACCGGCGCCTCGCTCGACGAGTTCATGAGCGTGGTGCTCAAGCGCGCGCCCGCGCCGGCACGCACCATCCCGCTGATCGGCTTCGCCCAGGCCGGCTCGGGCGGCTTCTTCGACGATGGCGGCTTTCCGGCCGGCACGGGCTGGGAGGAGGTCGCCTTCCCCGGCGTGACCGACGAGAAGGCCTATGCGCTGGAGATCTCGGGCGATTCGATGCTGCCGCTCTATCGCGATGGCGACACCATCATCGTCTCGCCGACCGCGACGGTCCGGCGCGGCGACCGGGTCGTGGTCAAGACGGTGGAAGGCGAGGTGTTGGCCAAGCAGCTCAAGCGCCAGACCGCCAAGACCGTCGAACTCGCCTCGCTCAATCCGGAGCATTCCGACAGGGTGCTGAACCTCGCCGAGATCGCCTTCATGGCCCGCGTGATCTGGGCGAGCCAGTAGCGGCGGGACATCGCGCGCCGCGATTCAGTGCCCGTTGCGGCGCAGCGGCAATGAGACCCGAAAGACGGCTCCGACCGGCGAGGGTTCGAGTTCGATGGTGCCGCCATGGAGCCGGACGAGCTCGGCCGCGACGGCGAGGCCAAGGCCGGTGCCGCCGGGCGTGACCGAACCGCGGAAAGCCTGGAATAGATTGGCCTGCGCCCGCAGCGGCACGCCCGGGCCATTGTCGATGACGCGCAGCGTGGCCGAGCCGTTCGCCGGCATCCCGCTCACGGTCAGCATCGGCTGGTTGTCGCCCTCAGTGCCTGCCTGGGTCAGGGCCTGGATGGCGTTGCGCATGAGATTGGTCAGCACGCGCGCCATCTGGTCGGGGTCGCAGGGTGCGACGAGCTCGGCCGGAACCTGATTGTCGAAGCGCAAATGCCTGTTGTCGGAGAGCCCCAGCAATTCGGCCTGCTCGGCGACGAGCTGGCGCAGCGCTACCTGCCTGATCGCGGGCGTCGCCTCCGCCGCGCGGCCATAGGCGAGGGTGGCCTGGCAGAATTCGATGGCGCGTCCCAGCGTCGCGATCAGCCGGGGCGCGAAGCGCCTGATCTTGGCGTCGCGCGTCTCGACGAGCTGGTCCGACATGAGCTGCGCTGCGGCGAGCATGTTGCGCAGATCGTGATTGATCTTACTGACGGCGAGCCCAAGCTCGGCGAGATGCTTCTTGGTGCGCAGCTCGTCTGCGAGCGTCCCCTGCATGCGGGCGAGCGCGCGCTCGGCCTCGCCGATCTCGTCGGCCCTGAGCGAGGGCTCGATGATCCGCTGCGGGTTTTCCGGATCGGCCTCGAACTCCATCACATTGGCGGCGAGCTGCCGGATCGGCCCGACGATCAGCGCGTTGAGCGCGATATAGACGGCAAGCGCGGTGAGCCCGGTCAGCAGCAGCGAGATCAGCAGCAGGCTCCAGGAGAATTTCAGCATCGCCCGCCGCAGCGGCGCCTCGTCGATGACGATCTCGACGAAATCCGCCCCGCCGACGGCCTCGCCGACGACGCGGATCGGCATGGTGGCGGGCGCGACCAGCACCGAGATCGCCTCGCGGATCGAGGTCCACCAGTCGAGATTGCGCAGGTCCACGGAGCGCGAGACCTCGGGCGGAGGCATCGAATCCAGGCTGAGCAGCCGGCGGGCGCCGGCGACGCGGGCCGCGATGGAGCGTGCGCCGACACCCATGAGCAGCCGGTTCTCGCTGCCTTCCGGCAGCCCGTCCTCGGGGGCGCCCTCCAGCACCAGCGCCGCGACCTGCGCCGCGGCGATCCGGTCGTTCAGCCAATTGCGCCGGAAATTCGCGATGGAGGGGACGTAGATCAGCACCTCCGCCAGCATCACGAACAGCACGGTGACGAGCAGGAGCTTGGCCGAAAGACCGAGCCGGGTCAGGCCGCGCGGTACGCTGATCGACAGGTTGTGTCTGGGCAGGCCGGGTGGATGCATCGACCCAATCTTAGCCGAAACGGCGCAGAAAGCCGATGAGCCTGCGCAGGCGCGGGCTCGTCGTGGCGGAGGCGAGGAAGCTGAGCGCCGCACGCCGCGACGCATCGGAGGCCGCCAGCTCCGGAAGGGCGATCCCGGCCATGGCCTTGACGTCGAGCCCGGCGTTCAGCGCGACGCACCAGGGCGTGATCAGCTCGCCTGCGCCATCGCCGACGATGGTGACGGCGCGCAGCCGCCCTTTCCGGTCGGTCACGAGCTTGACATAGCCCTCGGTCCGTCCGGCCGCGGCCGCCGCCGGCACCTCGGCGAAGGGCCAGCGCAGGAAGCGCAGCGTGCCTGGCCGGGCATCCTTGACGGCGCGCCAGTCGCCGACGGAGGCGATCTCCGGCCGGCTCCAGGCGATGCGGGGATTGCCGGTCGGATCGAGCGAGCCCTTTTGACGGAACAGGACGCTGCGCAGCACGATGCCGACATGGTCGTTGCCCGCAAGCTCGCGGGAGCCGGCCGCGGCGCCGCCGGCGCAGCTCCCTAGCGCATGGACCCGGCGATTGGTCGTCCGCAGGCTGCGGTCGACCACCACGCCGTCCGCATCGCTGCGGATGCCGCCGAGATCGAGGTCGAGCGCTTCGATATCGGCCCGCCTGCGGCCGGCGACGAGGATATGCGAGGCTTCGAGCGTCCCCTCTCCCGACAACCCGGCGAGGGTCAGTTTGAGCCCGGACCGGCGGTTCTCGACCCGCATCGCCTCGCTGTCCTCGTGCAGCGTCACGCCTTCCCGCAGCAGCTTCTGCCGCAGGATCATCACCGCCTCGGCATCATGCTCCGGCAGAATCCCGGCAGGGCAGATCAGCGCGACGGTGCTGCCGAGGCGACGGAAGGCCTGGGCGAGGGCGACGGCGGGGCCGCTGCCGCCCAGGACGACCAGCCGTCCCGGCAGACGCGTCAGTTCGGACAGCGCGTCCTCGCTCAGGATGAGTGCCGGATTGAGCTCGGCCAGCCCCGGCAATGCGGGGATGTCCGGCCGCGATCCGGTCGCGATGGCGAAGCGGCGGGCCTTGATGGCGATGTCGCCGACCTGAACGCTGCCGCGGTCGATGAAGCGGGCCTCGCCCTGGATCAGATGGATGCCGAGTGCCTTGAGCCGCTCCGCCTGCTGGTTGGTGGCGGTCGTGGCCAGCGCCCGTTGCACATGGCCGTGAATCAGCGCGTCGTTGACCTCAGGCACCTCGACCGGGACGCCGAGCCGGCCGGCTTCGCGCATGTCCTGGATGCGGGCGGCGGCCTCGACCAGCGCCTTCATGGCGAGCGACGTCGCCCGCCCGCCCGTCGCCTGACGGTCGATCAGCACGACCGGCGCGCCGAAGGCCGCTGCCGCGATCGCCAGCGCGATGCCGTTGGCGCCGGCGCCGATGACGCAAAGATCGGGTGTCAACGCGGCGGGTTTCGCCGCCTTGGCCTTGGCATCGCTCACCGGGTGATCCGCTCCGCCTGCTGTCCCCATCGCTGATGCGTTGTCGAGTGGGCGGAATCAAGGCCGATTTGGCAAAGGCCGGCCTGACGGGAGATCGTTCGGACGTCTCAGGCGACGCTGCGGTTGCCGCCGCCCTGCTTGAGGTTGGAAAGGCTCTCCGGCCTGCCGAACAGATAGCCCTGGGCGCGATGGGCGCCGAGAAGCTGCACCGCGATGCGCTGCTGTTCGGTCTCGATGCCTTCGACCACCACGTTCATCTGCAGCCGGCGCGCGAGCTGGCAGACCGCCTCGATGATGGCCTTGGGGGCTTCGCTGTTGTGCACGTCGCGCGCGAAGCTCTGGTCGATCTTGACCTGCGCGATCGGGTAGGTCGAGAGATAGGCGAGGGCGGAATAGCCCGTGCCGAAATCGTCCAGGGCGAAGCTCACGCCGAGTGCCCTGAGTTCCTCGAGCACGGAGAGCGTGAGCTTGTTGTCCTCGATCAGCAGCGATTCCGTGATCTCGAGCGTCAGCCGCCGCGAGCTGAGGCCGGAGGCGATCAGCGCCTCCTTCACCGTGTCGATGAGGCGCCGCGGCTCGCGGAATTGCAGCGGCGAGACGTTGACCGAGACGCTAATTCCGGGCTCCCAGCCGGCGGCGTCCTTGCAGGCCTGCCGGATGGCCCAGTCGCCCATGGCCGCGATCAGCCCGGACTGCTCGGCGATGGGAATGAAGACGCCGGGAGGAACCATGCCGCGAACCGGATGGCGCCAGCGCATCAGCGCCTCGCGCGACACGGCGACCTGCGTCTTCAGGTCGACGATGGGCTGGTAGAAGAGTTCGAGCGAGCCGTCGACGCTGGCCTTGCGGAGGTCGACCTCGATCTCGTGCCGCTCCATCATCTCCTCGGCCATGGCCGGGTTGAAGAACATCAGCATGTTGCGGCCGGCGGATTTCGCCTTGTAGAGCGCGGTGTCGGCGTGGCGCAGCAGGTCGGCCGACGACGCGCCGTCGACGGGCGCCATCGCGATGCCGATGCTGGCCGTGACGTAGACGGTCTTCCCGTCGACGTCGAAGGAGCGCGTCATGCTGTCGATCATGCGCTGGGCAACGGCCGTGACCACCGCATGGTCGGCGGAGGGCAGGATGAGCAGGAACTCGTCGCCGCCGAAGCGCGCCAGCATGTCGTTGCTGCGGATTGCGCTGCGCAGCCGGCTGGCGGTCTCCATCAGGACCTGGTCGCCGATATCGTGCCCCAGGCTGTCATTGACCTGCTTGAASCCGTCGAGATCGACATAGAGCAGCGCGAAGGTCTCGCCCGTCCGCTCGAGCCGCGCGAAAGCCTCGTCGATATGCCGGTTGTATTCGAAGCGGTTTGCAAGCCCGGTCAATTCGTCGAAGCGGGCCATCTGCTCGATGCGGGCTTCCGTCCGCTTCCGCTCGGTCGCGTCCTCCGTCAGCATCAGGATGCCGCCTTCGGCGGCCGGGGCGAAGGTCACGACGAGCACGAGGCCGCCACGGGTGACGACCTCCTGGCTGGCGGCCTGCTGCGTCGACTGCACGGTGACCAGGGCCGACCGGATGTCGCGCAATTGCTCGGAGCTGATGACCTGCCGCTCGACCAGGAAGCGCGCGATCGCCGTCAGCGGCGTGCCGGGCAGGGCAAGCGTCTCCGGCAGGCCGTAGAGCGCGCTGTGCGGGGCGTTGCTGACGGCGAGCTTGAGGCTGCGGTCGAACATCGCCAGCCCGTCGATCATGGTGTTGAGCGCCGCATCCAGCGTCAGGTTCTGCGAATGCAGCGCGGTGGCGAGCGCCTTCGACTGCTTCGTCGCGTCGCTCAGCGCGAGCAGGTTGCGATGGAGCGAGTTGGTGATCGCGATATTGGCCGCCACGTACAGGAAGGCGAAATAGCCGATATATTTGTAATAGGGATTGCTGGCCGCGATCAGGCCGATGGCCATCGGGACGCAGAAGGTCAGCAGCTGGACCGCGACGAATTTCGGCCGCCCGGCATTGCGCGAGACATAGCCCGAGGCCAATGCGATCGTCGACGACACCGAGGTGATGTGAGCGGCGGGGTCGTCGGTGTGGACGAGCGCGACGTAGCAGCTGTAGCCGAGCACGGCGCTGAAGGCCGTCGCCCCGAGGAAATAGTCGCGATCCCAGCGCCGCGTCTGGGCATAGTTGTCATGCGCATGGTTGCGGCGCCGATAGGTGATGACGGTCGAGATGCGCAGCACGACGACGAGGGCCACCAGCAACGTCAGCTGGATGAAGATGTCGGACCCGGTCGAAATCCAGCAGAGAAAGGGCGTGAGGATGCCGGCGATCCCGCCGGGAATGATGGAGGCGGGCGAGGAGAACAGGGAATTGACCAGCAGGGTATAGCCGGTCAGGTCGAAATCATCGCCCCGGTCGCGCTGTCCTGTGGCGATCAAACGCTGGAAAGCGTCTGCCATTCACTCCTGCCTTTGCCACCTCTGGCGGCTCGATGCGTGAGATTTCCGGACGTCCCACGTGATCTGAAGCTGTAGGCGAGTAGAAGTAAATGCTTCGTGAGATTCTGGTCCAATCTTCGATCAGGCGTGCGGATGACGCAACGCCATATATCCTCCCGATTGAATTGTCGGAAGTTTTACAGTCGGCGGTAGGCGTCAGGCGGTTTCCGCCTGACGCTGATAGACGCGCGCCAGCATCCGGTCCTGAGTCTGCGCGATGCGCTGCAGCTTCGAGATCGCGCTCGGGCTCAGGCGCAGCATGCAGTCGGTCCAGATCTGGCCGAGATGGGACAATTCCTCGCGCAGGTCGCCGGCGCGGCGGTTGAAGGCCCTGAAGAGAGCCGTCCTGGCGGCATGGATCGGCAGGGTATCGGCGCAGTACTTGCGGATCCAGGCCTCGCCGGTCCCGGTCGGCACGACCGCCTCGAGCCCACCGGCCTCCATGAAGGCCTCGGCGCTCATTTCCTCGCCGGACATCAGCAGCTTCTCCGCCGCGCGTGGGCCCATCCGCCGCGACAGGATCGCCACGGCCGTGATCGGGAAATGGTTGAACTTGATCTCCGGATAGACGAACGAGGCCTGCTCCTCGGCGATCATGACGTTGCAGGAGCGCGGCGCGTCGATGCCGCCGCCGATCGCCTTGGCATGGATGGTCGACAGCGTCACCACGAGCCCGTTCAGGCCGCCGGTGTTCCAGATCGCGCCCTCGGCCGAGAGGCGCGCATATTCCGCCAGGGCCGCGCGGTCGTTCTTCGCCAGGCAATCCAGGTAGAAGTCGAGATCGCCGCCCAGCGTGAAGAAGGGGCCGGTTCCGCGGAAGGCGAGGAAGCGCACCGGTGCACGGTGATACTGGTCTGGCGCGCCCCAGAGCGCGACGATCGCGCTCTGGATCTTCACCAGGCTGTCGAGCAACTGCAGCGTGAAGACTGGTTTCAGCTCGGGTCGGATCGTCACCCAGAGCGTTTTGATCGCCGATTCATAGGCGATTTCCACCTCTGGCAGAAATCCCGCCTTGTAACGAATGGCGTCGATCACCTCGCAGCTCTCGATGAGCGCAGAGCCGGCATGATCTCCATTCATCGTGAAGGACTCGAGCATGACGCAATCCCCGCAATATCGACATAGTCAGGGTAAACGAGCTTAACAAACTGTAAACGCATTCCGGCGGAAATGGTTAATTTCATTAATATTTCCGATTTACGTATCGTCATGGTTTCCCTCGGATGCGCGTCTGTCGCGTCCACCCGGCAAAAAACGGGCCTCGGAGGTCGGTCAAAGTTAGCGCAATAAAATTGCGAGATTTTTTGATTAAGGGGCTAAAAATGGTTTCGTTGCGGCCGTCTGCGAAACCTTCGGGCGCGCCCGATTGCAGCGAGCGCGCGGCTGTCCATGCATTGTCACGGAACGGCACGGAGCCGGCGCCGCCATGGCACAGCTGCGTCCCACGGCCCGCTTCGCGGCCGCGCTTGTCCGCGGCCGGCTGTCCGGCTAACCATGATGCCGCGAATTCGCCGCGTTCCCGCGTTCAAACACCGATGCCGAGTTGATGCCGTGACTCGCCAGRCCGCCGACGACGAGAAGCAGGCGCGCCTTGCCGCCGCCCTTCGCGAGAACCTGAAGCGCCGCAAGGCGCAGGCTCGCGCTCGCCGTGTGGAGGAGGCGCAAGCGCATGAACCGGCGCCGCCAGCTCAGGCCGACACTCCGCGGACCTGATTTTCCCGATTTCCACGCGCCGCGGGCCCTTGACCCCGCCGGCCGAGCAGGACCTGACGATGGACAAGATCCGCATCACCGGCGGCCAGCGCCTCAATGGCGCCATCCCGATTTCCGGCGCCAAGAACGCCGCCCTGCCGCTCATGATCGCGAGCCTGCTGACGGACGAGACGCTGACGCTGACCAATGTCCCGCGTCTGTCCGACGTCACCGCCCTGTCGCGCATCCTCTCCAACCACGGCGTCGACCGCACCGTCGCCGGCAAGCGCATCGGCCAGTCGGCCGAGACCGGTCAGACGATCTCGCTGACCGCGCGCCAGATCGTCGACACCTGCGCGCCCTACGAGCTGGTCTCGACCATGCGGGCGAGCTTCTGGGTCATCGCGCCGATCCTGGCGCGCATGGGCGAGGCCAAGATTTCGCTGCCGGGCGGCTGCGCCATCGGCACCCGCCCCGTCGACCTGCTGCTGATGGCGCTGGAGAAGCTCGGCGCCGAGATCGTCATCGAGAACGGCTATGCGCTGGCGCGGGCGCCGAAGGGGCTGAAGGGCGGCGAGATCGTCTTCCCGAAAGTCACCGTCGGCGGCACGCATACCGCGCTGATGGGCGCCGTCCTCGCAGAGGGCACGACCGTGATCGAGAACGCGGCGCGTGAGCCCGAGGTCACCGATCTCGCGGCCTGCCTCGTCAAGATGGGCGCCAAGATCGAGGGGGCGGGAACCTCGCGGATCGTCGTCACCGGCGTTTCACGCCTGGGCGGCGCCCACCACGCCGTCCTGCCGGATCGCATCGAGACCGGCACCTATGCCATGGCCGTCGCCATGACCGGCGGCGATGTCATGCTCGAGGGCGCACGCGCCGATCTGCTCCAATCGGCGCTCGACGCGCTGGTGAGGGCCGGCGTCGATATCAGCGAGACGAACGAGGGCATCCGCGTGCGCCGCAACGGCCACGGCATCGATGCCGTCGATGTCGACACCGATCCCTTCCCCGGCTTCCCGACCGATCTGCAGGCGCAGTTCATGGCGCTGATGACCAAGGCCAAGGGCACCTCGCGCATCCGCGAGACCATCTTCGAGAACCGCTTCATGCATGTGCAGGAGCTTGCCCGCCTCGGTGCCAGGATCCGGCTCGACGGCGATGTCGCCCATGTCGAGGGCGTCCGGAAGCTGACCGGCGCGCCGGTGATGGCGACCGATCTGCGCGCCTCGGTCTCGCTCGTGATCGGCGGTCTCGCCGCCGAGGGCGACACCACGATCAACCGGGTCTATCACCTCGATCGCGGCTTCGAGGCGCTGGAGGCCAAGCTCGGCCGTTGCGGCGCCGTCGTCGAGCGCATCAGCAGCTGATTGCGGGCTGCCGATTTTAGGTTGTTGATTTTCTTGAGGCGGCTCGTCAGAACAATCTCATGTCTGACGATGCCGCCGAACCGCTGAAGCTCGTCGCGCTCGACGCCGACGACCTCGCCATTGTCTCCGCCCATCTTCAGGATGCGGTGCTGAAGACGGCAGATATCGTCTATCTGCCGTCCGAGAAGCGCTTCGCCCTCGCGGCGCGCCGCTTCGACTGGGAGGGCGCCGCGCATGGCAAGCGTCGCCGCCGGCTGGCCGCCCTGCATTTCGACCGCGTGCTCGCCGTCCGCAGCGCCAGGCTCGATCAGGCAGAGCCCGGCAAGGTGCTGAACCTGCTGGCGATCACCTTCGACCATAGCGCGGAGCCTGCCGGCGACGTGACGCTGCACTTCTCGGAAGGGGCCGCAATCCGGCTCTCCGTCGAATGCGTCGAGGCCCAGATGAAGGATCTCGGCCCGGTCTGGGAAGCGGTGGCGACGCCCGGCCATCCCGACACCTGACCGCGCCGCTTTTCCTCCGGCGACAACTTTAATCGCCGCCACCCTTCGTCTAAAGAACGCGCGTCATCCCGGACAAGCGGCTTCGGCCGCGTCGGTCCGCCTGGGATGGCGGTTGCTGGTTCGGCCTTCGCCCCCGGAAGCGCGGTCCGGTCTGCCAATAGCGAGGATATCCATGCCGATCAGGCTCGACGACCGCGATGCGCGCTTTGCCGAGGGCTTCGCGGCACTGCTTTCCGCCAAGCGCGAGGTTTCCGAGGAGGTCGATCGCGTTGCCGCCGACATCATCGCCGAGGTCCGCGCCAGGGGCGATGCGGCGCTGATCGCCTATACCAGCCGCTTCGATGCCCTCGATCTGGCGCCGCGGACGCTGCGTGTCAGCGAAGCCGAGATCGACGCCGCCGTCGCGGCCTGCTCGCCGGAGCTGCTGGAAGCGCTGGAAACGGCGCGCGCGCGCATCGAGACCTATCACCGTCGTCAGAAGCCCGAAGACTCCTGGGTGAAGGACGAGGCCGGCGTCGAGAGCGGCTGGCGCTGGAGCGCCATCGAGGCCGTCGGCCTCTATGTGCCGGGCGGCACGGCGAGCTACCCCTCCTCGGTGCTGATGAACGCGATCCCCGCCAAGGTCGCCGGCGTGCCGCGCATCGTCATGGTCGCGCCGACGCCGCGCGGCGAGACCAACCCGCTCGTCCTCGCAGCGGCCCGGCTCGCCGGCATCGACGAGGTCTACCGCATCGGCGGCGCGCAGGCCGTCGCGGCGCTGGCCTATGGCACGGAAACGATCGCGCCCGTCGCCAAGATCGTCGGCCCCGGCAATGCCTATGTCGCGGCCGCCAAGCGCCGCGTCTTCGGCCAGGTCGGCATCGACATGATCGCCGGCCCCTCCGAAGTCCTCGTCATCGCCGACCGGACCGCCAATCCCGACTGGATCGCGGCCGATCTTCTGGCGCAGGCCGAGCACGACGTTTCCRCCCAGTCGATCCTGATGACCGACGATGCCGCGCTCACCGCCGAGGTGGAGAAGGCCGTCGCGGCCCAGCTCGCGACGCTGCCGCGCGCCGGGATCGCCGGAAAGAGCTGGCAGGATTTTGGCGCGATCCTGCTCGTTGCCGATCTGGAAGCGGCCGTGCCGCTGGTCGACCGCCTCGCGCCGGAGCATCTCGAGATCATCACCGAACATCCCGAGCATCTTGCCGGCCTCATCCGCAATGCCGGCGCGATCTTTCTCGGCGGTCATACGCCCGAGGCGATCGGCGATTATGTCGGCGGCCCCAACCATGTGCTGCCGACCGCCCGCTCGGCCCGCTTTTCATCCGGTCTCGGCGTCGGCGATTTCATGAAGCGCACCTCGCTGCTGAAATGCGGGCCGGAGGGGCTGCGCAGGCTCGCACCCGCCGCCACGCAATTGGCCGAAGCGGAGGGCTTGCAGGCGCATGGCCGTTCCGTGACGATCAGGCTCAATCTCTAGAGACGGATTCGGTCGGATTGAATCGGCCTGATCGGTGAATCCGTCTCTCGATGTTTGATAGAGAAAGCGTGATCCGGTCAGATTGCTTCGCAATCTGACCGGCGCATTCTTTCGGCGCTGCCGAAAGGGCCGTGCCGTAACAGGAGGAGCGATGTCGGCCGTCCCGTCTTCGGAAAAGCAGTCCCTCGTCGGCGTCACCCTCGATGAATCCTCGCTCGGGCGCGGCTCGCCCGATCAGGAGCACGAGCGCGCCATCGCGATCTACGATCTGATCGAGCGCAACCGCTTCAACGTACCGGGTCATGAGGGCGGGCCCTACCTCGCCCATCTCGCGCTGGTCGAGCGCCGCCTCGTCTTCGACATCAAGGAGTCGGACGGG
>NZ_JBFRDQ010000026.1:0-44177 GCF_052113865.1 Allobosea sp. TAB14
GTGTTGATCATGTAGCTGAGCGAGAAGGCGCTCAGGATATAGGCGTTGGCATTGTGGCCGGTGACGCTCAGGAAGCCGAACAGGACCTCGCGCGGGCTRTTGCGGAAGAGCTCGCCGAGCGGCACGCGCTGCTCGTGGCGCTTCGCCTCGGCGCGGGCCATCGCCGCGACATATTCCGGCGTCTCGTCGAGATGCTTGCGGATATAGAACGCGACCAGGAACAGCGCGCCCGAGATCAGGAAGGGAACGCGCCAGGCCCAGCCCAGCAGCACATCCTCGGGCAGATAGGAGATCAGCAAGAAAGAGAGCGTCGCCAGCATGATGCCGACGAGCGTCGCGGCATTGGGCAGCCCGGTGTAGAAGGCGCGCTTGCTGGGCGGCGCGTATTCCGCGACGAGGACGATGGCGCCGGCGAGCTCCGCGCCCGCACCGAAGCCCTGGATCAGGCGCATGAGCACGAGCAGGATCGGTGCTGCAAGGCCGATGCTTTCATAGGTCGGCAGCAGGCCCATCAGCACGGTCGCCAGACCCATCAGGGTGATGGTCAGGATCAGGGCCGGCTTGCGGCCGAACGTGTCGCCAATATGCGAGATGACGATGCCGCCGACGGGGCGCGCGAAATAGCCGACCGCGAAGGTCGCGAAGGCGGCCAGCACACCGGTCGTCGGCGAGAGGTTGGGAAAGAACAGCTTGTTGATGATCACGCCCGAGGCGGCGCCGTAGAGCGCGTAGTCGTACCATTCGATCACCGTGCCGACCGTCGCGGCGGTCACGGCCTTGCCGAGATTCGCCCGGCCGGCCTCGGTCGCCGCCGGCGTGGAAGCGTCTGTCGTCGTCATATCTGTGGGCGTTCCTCTTTTGATTCTGTCCGTTCGCGGCGCCCGCTCACATGATTCCGGTCTTGGCGAAGATCGCGGTCGTCGTCTCGCCCGCCAGGATCATGTCCCGGACATCGTTCTCGCCGCGCACCTTGTCGAAAGCTGCCGCCAGAACGTCCTTTTCGTGCCTGGCCGGGACGATGACGACACCATCGATATCGGCGACGACGAGGTCTCCGTTCTCGACGCGGCAGCCATTGCCGAAGCGCAGAGGGCAGCGATAATCGATGACGCGGCCGCGCACACGCTGGTCCTGCGCATAGCTGCCCGCCGAAAAGATCGGGAAGCCCAGACCCAGGATCTCGCGGGTATCGCGGTGGTAGCCGTCCAGCACGGCGCCGACCGCGCCGAGCTTGGCGGCACGCGTGCTCATCAGGCCGCCCCAGAGCGCATAGGTCGGCGAGGAGCCGGTGCAGATATAGATCTCGCCGGGCTTCAGATCGTCGAGAGCCTCGAACATCAGGCCGAAGGGCTCTGCGCCGCCGCGCGCGGCGGTGTCGCCGGCGCAATCGGCCTCCTGAACCGTCATGGCCCTGCCGGCGATGACGGTTCCGGGCACCAGAGCCCTGATTTCGGGCGGAAGGAACTGGCTCGTCAGCCCCATCGCGTCCATCACGTCGCCGAGAACGGCGGTGTACAGCTTGGCCTTGATCTCGGCGAACAGGGCTTCCTCCGGCGAGGCGATAGCGGGATTGGCTGTCATGATGGTCCTCAGTTCTGGGTGAGTGCGCGCTCGAAGCGGCCTATGGCGGAGGCGAAATGCGCGGCCATGCCGGTGCGGGCACGTCCGGGATCGCCGGCGATGACGCCGGCAGCCGTTTCAAGATGGACTTCGACGATCACGCCCCATTCCTCGGCATTGCGGGCGAGGCTGAGGCCGCTGCGGGTCGACCGGCTGGCGACCTCGCTGATGCCGGCGAGCAATGAAGCGAGCAGATGATTGCCGCTCGCTTCGGCCAGGGTCTTGTGGAACTGGATATCGAGGCGCCAGAAGGTCTCGACGTCGCCGCGCGCTGCTCCGAGCGCCGCTGCCAGCCTTTTCAACTCGGCAGCTTGCTCGGGGCTACGGTTCAGCGCGGCAAGCTCGGCCGCGACCTCCTCGAGCCCGCGCCGCACATTCATGACGTCCAGCATCCTGACCTGGCCGATCGCGAGGCCATGATTCATCAAATTGGCGAACGGCGCCTGCGCCAGGGCCGAGACGGTCGGGCTGCGCCCGCTCGACACGGTGATGAGGCCGCGTCCGGCCAGCGCATTCGTCGCCTCGCGAACGGCCGGCCGGCTCACTTCGAACTGGCGTGCAAGCTCCGACTCGCTCGGCAGGGCGTCGCCGGGGCCGAGTCCTTCCTCGAGGATCAGCCGGACGATGTAGTCGGCGACCTGATCTGAAATGCGTACCTGTTTCACGCGATCGCGCCCGGAGTTTCAGGGCGTGAGTTCTCGTTTGAGCTTGCTTGTCTGTCAAGCTGTATGACAGGTTTGGCGCGACTTTAATGTGAATGGCGCTCGGCGGCGCTGAGAAGGTCGAGGCTGAGAAGTCGGCTGCCGCAAAATTGCCGATTGGGGCGATGCGGGGGAAACTGCCCGCGCGCTTCGGACCCGCGACCGAGACGATGCGCTTACGCCGGCTTCCGCTCGACGAACACGCAGCCGTCGAAGCTGAAGACCTCTTCGCCGCGCTGGTTGACGCCGGTGTTGCGGTGGAAGAACAGGCCCCATTGCGGGCGCGAGGCGCTTTCGCGCTTGTCGGCGACTTCGGAAAAATAGGTGATGCGGTCGCCGGCGAGGACCGGCTTCGACCAGCGCAGGTTCCTGAAGCCGGGCGAGGGGCCAAGACGCGCCGGGCGGCCGGTCGTCATGGCGAGCTGGCGYTTGCGRTGMGMGACCATSGTYGCCATCCAGACCGMSGCCGTATGCCAGCCCGAGGCCGCGAGCTGGCCGAAGAGGCTGGTGCGCGCCGCCACCTCGTCCATATGGAAGGGCTGTGGGTCGAAACTGCGGGCGAAGGCGACGATCTCGTCGGGCGTGAAGACGAAGCTGCCGAGCTCGTAGCGCCGGCCGATCTCCAGCTCCTCGAAGAAGCGCGTCGGTTCGGGGGCCTCGGCCGGCGCGATCAGCGGGCTTTCCGAGGCGGGGCGTTCGTAATGCGGCGCATGGGCAAGCCAGTCGCCGCTGGGCTGGGCTGCGACATCGGAACCCCTGCGGCCGAACATGATCCAGTTGGTCTGTTCGAGGACGGGCTCGTCGCGCTGGTTGAGCAGTTCGAAGCGGAAGCGCACCAAACCCATCTCGGGACGGGAGCGCGAGGCTTTGGTTTCGAGCACGGTGCGCCGGGCGCTCAAGACATCGCCGGGGAAGACGGGCCTGAGCCATTTCACCTCGTCGATGCCCGGCGCGCCCATCGCGGTCGAGCCGAGCAGGAAATCCTCCGCGATCAGCCGCATCAGCAGCGCGCAGCTATGCCAGCCCGAGCCGATCAGCCGGCCGACGAAGCTCGCCTTCGCCGCTTCCGGGTCGGTGTGGAAATCCTGCGCGTCGTAGCGCGAGGCGAAGGCGATGATGTCGTCCTGCGAGACGGCGATGCCGCGCGTATGGACGCTTTCGCCGACGACGAAATCCTCGAACTGCAGCATCGGCCGGCCCCCTGCTCGCGCCTCAGTTCGCGAAGCGGAAATGCAGCACGTCGCCGTCGGCGACGACGTATTCCTTGCCTTCGAGCCGGAACTTGCCGGCCTCGCGCGCGCCTGCCTCGCCCTTGTTGGCGACATAGTCGTCATAGGCGATGGTYTCGGCSCGGATATAGCCCTTCTCGAAATCGGTATGGATCACGCCGGCGGCCTGCGGCCCCTTGGTGCCTTGCTCGATCGTCCAGGCGCGGGCTTCCTTCGGGCCCACGGTGAAATAGGTCACGAGGTTGAGCAGCTTGTAGCCGGCGCGGATCACGCGGTTGAGGCCGGGCTCGTCGAGGCCGACCGCTTCGAGATAATCGGTCTGTTCCTCCGGCGGCAGCACCGCGATCTCGCTCTCGATCTTGGCGGAGACGACGACGGCGACGGCGCCTTCTTCGGCCGCGCGCGCCTTCACCAGTTCGGAGAAATGATTGCCCTTGTCGGCGCTCGCCTCCTCGACATTGCAGACATAGAGCACGGGCTTGGAAGAGAGCAGGCCGAGAAGCTCGAAGGTGCGACGCTCGTCCGCTGCGACCTGGACGAGACGGGCCGGCTTGCCGTCCCGCAGCAGCACGAGGCAGCGATTCATCAGATCGGCCAGTTCCTTGGCCTCCTTGTCGCCGGACTTCGCCTTTTTCTCGAGCGGCTGGACGCGCTTCTCCAGGCTTTCGAGATCGGCCAGCATCAGCTCGGTCTCGATCGTCTCGATGTCGTCGATCGGCGAGATCTTGCCCTCGACATGGGTGATGTCGCCGTCCTCGAAGCAGCGCACGACATGGGCGATGGCGTCGCATTCGCGGATGTTGGCGAGGAACTGGTTGCCGAGACCCTCGCCGCGCGAGGCGCCGCGCACGAGGCCGGCGATGTCGACGAAGGTGAGCCGCGTCGGGATGATCTCCTTGGAGCCGGCGATGCCCGCGAGCTTCTCGAGCCGCTCATCCGGCACCGCCACGTCGCCGACATTCGGCTCGATGGTGCAGAACGGGTAGTTCGCGGCCTGCGCCGCCGCCGTCTGCGTCAGCGCGTTGAAGAGGGTCGACTTGCCGACATTCGGCAGGCCGACGATWCCGCATTTGAARCCCATGATCGCCTATCCGATGCGCTGCTGCGGCCGAAAAGGCGGGCGCGCGCGATGTTGCAGAAATGATGGCGTCTTATTGGGGGGAGAGCGCCGTAAACACAAGGGGCAGGGCCGAATGGCAGGGCAGCGGCCTCACGGGAACGTGCATGGCGACCGGCCGACGGCGCGTGCTGGATCGCTCAGCCGAGACATCTCGATAGGATCGCTCCCATGCTTCGCCTGCCATCCGTTGCCACCATCGCGTTGCTGGCCACCTCCGCAGTACTTGCCCAGACGCCCGGTACGCGGCTGCGCGGCGAGGTCGAGGCCATGAGCGGTTCGGTGCTGACGCTCAAGACCTCCGATGGCCGGGAGGCGAAGGTTGCGCTGGCCCCGGGCTTCTCCGCCGGCGGCGTGGTGCCCGCCAARGCCTCCGACATCGCCAAGGGCGCCTTCATCGGCGTCGGCGCCAAGCCGCAGCCTGACGGGACATTGCTGGCGGTGCAGGTGATGATCTTCCCCGAGGCGATGCGCGGGACCGGTGAGGGTCATCGGCCATGGGGCGTGCTGCCGGATGCGACCATGACCAATGCGACCGTGGCCGATACGGTCTCGCGGGTCGATGGTGCCAATCTCGTGCTGAGCTATCCCGGTGGCGAGCAGAAGGTGACGATCACGCCGGACGCTGCCATCCTGATGGCCGCGCCGGCCGATGCGGCGGAGCTCAAGCCCGGCGCGCAGGTCGCGATGACGGCAAGCCGCCAGGCCGATGGCAGCTACAGCACGAGCCGGATCACCATCGCCAAATCGGGTGCCAAGCTGCCTTACTGAAAGAGATTATCTTTTCGGCAGGACCCCCCGTCGTTCCGGACAGGCGGCGAGGCAGCGCTGATCCGGAACCCATCGGAGGGTTCGGCGCTCTACAATGGATTCCGGCTCTGCGCTTCGCTTGCCCGGAATGACGAAGTCATTTCCGGACTAACGACGGCGTTCTTCGGATCCGGACGTCAGCCTTCGCTCTTCTCGCCCAGCCGTTTCACGGCGGCGTGGCCGCGCGCATCCATGAAGAGATGCACCTTGTTCTGGAAGCCRGCATCRTCRYSSGCGGCGAGSAGAGKGGCGWARTCGGCGCAGGCSGTGCAGAGATCCTCGACCCAGGGCTGCTCGGCCTTGCCGAAATCGTTCAGCACATAGCCGTGGACCAGCTCCTTCAGGCCGGGATGGCCGATGCCCATCCGCACGCGGCGATAATCGTTGCCGATGGCCGCGGTGGTCGAGCGCAGGCCGTTATGGCCGGCATTGCCGCCTCCCAGTTTGATCCGCAGCTTCGCGGGGGCGAGGTCGAGCTCGTCGTGGAAGACGACGACATCGGCGGGCGCGATCTTGAAGAAGCGGRCGGCCTCGCCGATCGCGCGGCCGGATTCGTTCATATAGGTCTGCGGCTTGAGCAGGATGACCTTCTCGGTGCCGATCGTCGCCTCGCAGGCCTCGGCCTGGAAGCGCGAGCGCCAGGGGGAGGCGCGATGCAGGCGGGCGATCTCGTCCACGGCCATGAAGCCGATATTGTGCCGGTTGCGGGCATAGCGCGCGCCGGGATTGCCGAGRCCGGCRAAGATCAGCATGGCGGGACTCCGGCAGGCTTATCGATTCAGCATGGGGCTCGGCCGAAAAGCGCAAAGCACTTTCGGTCCGATGCCATAGCAAAACGGCCGGGGGAGCCCGGCCGTCTCGTGATCGTTCCAGGTGAACGGCGCCGGGCGGCGCCGTTTCATCAGGCCTTGGCTTCGGGAGCGGCTTCCGCGGCTTCGGCAGCGACGGGCTCGGCCTCGACGGTCGGCGCAGAGATCGTGACGATGGTGGCGTCAGCGCCAACGGTGAGCTTGGCGCCCGCCGGAAGCTTGATCGCGTCGGCATGGATGGAGTCGCCGACGTTCAGGCCGGCCACCGACACGTCGATGGACTCCGGAATGCTGTCGGGCTCGACGGTGACTTCGAGGGCGTGCTCGACGATCTGGACCAGGCCGCCGCTCTTGACGCCGGGGCTCTGCTCCTGACCGACGACGTGAACCGGGACCTGGACCGTGACGGTCTGGCCCTTGGCGACGCGCAGGAAGTCGACATGGATCGGGAAATCCTTGACCGGGTCGAGCTGGTAATCGCGCGGAATGACGCGCTGCTTCTCACCGGCGACTTCGATCTCGAAGATCGTGGTCAGGAAGTGGCCGCCGAAAATCAGCTGGCGGGTCTTGTTGGCGTCGAGCGCGATGGCTTCGGGAGCGGCGCCCCCACCATAGATCACGGCAGGCGTCTGGCCCTGGCGGCGAACAGCACGGGCGGCCCCCTTGCCGACCTGTGCGCGCGCCGAAGCCTCGATTTGCTTCACGGCGGTCATGTTGGATGTCCTTGACTTGTAAAATGACAAGGCCGCCTCGTGGCGGCCATCGGATTGCGCGCCCAGAGCCTCCAAGGGTGTCAGCCGGGCGCGTGGCTGCTCATAGGCGAAAACCATCGCGATCTCAAGTCCGTTCAGGCCGCGGTCTCGAAACCGGGGCGGCCTGAACGACGGAGAGGTCAGGCGGCGACCAGGCCCAGGCGTTCGTCGCGGCGGCGCAGGAGCTGCATCAGGGGCAGGGCGATCACGATCATCCAGGCCTTGCCGATCACCTGGCCGGCGAGGAAGTCGAGGCTGCCGAAAGCCAGATGCAGGAAGATGACGCTGTCGACGACCAGCCCGACGAAACCGGAAGCGACGACTGCGGTGACGAAGCGCCGGCGCTGCAGCGGCGTATAGACGGCGAAATCGGCGAGCTCCGACAGGGTGAAGGCCGCGACGGRGGCGATCACGATCGCCGATGGCGCCAGCAGCGCGGAAATCAGCGTGCCGATCGCGATGGCGGCAAGGCCTGCGGCCGGGCCCAGGCGCCGCTGAACGATGTCGCGCAGCACCAGTGCGAGCCCGATCATCAGCACGCCGCTCGGGGCGCTGATGCCGGGCCAGACCGGGACGAGGCAAGGGCCCTGCGGCACGCAGACCGTGCCGACATTGCCGATCATCCAGTTCGCCGCCGGGATGGTGAGGCCGAACAGGACGAGCGCGATGACGCCCTCTGTCAGCCGCTGACGATCACGTGTCATAAGATGGTCCGCTGTTGCCGGGTGCGGCCAAATAGGCCGCAAAGCCTTTCGCACGCAAGTCGCAGGCCGGGCAATGCCCGCAGCCATAGCCCCAGCCATGCCGCGTCGCCCGGTCGCCAAGATAGCAGCTATGGGTCTCTTCGAGAACGAGGTCGAGCAGGGCCTGGCCGCCGATCTCGCGGGCGAGAGCGAAGGTCTGGGCCTTGTCGCGCCACATCAGCGGGGTGTGCAGGACGAGCCGCCGGTCAAGGCCCAGGCCGAGCGCGACCTGCATCGCCTTGATGGTGTCGTCGCGGCAGTCGGGGTAGCCGGAATAGTCGGTCTCACAGACGCCGAGCACGATGTGGCGCAGGTTGCGCCGGTAGGCGAGCGCCGCCGCGAAGGTGAGGAAGATCAGGTTCCGGCCGGGAACGAAGGTGGTCGGCAGGCCCGTCTCGGCGAAGACGATCTCGGTCTCGCGGGTCAGCGCCGTCTCGGAGATGGCGCCCAGCGCCGCGAGATCGACGACATGATCCGGTCCGAGCCGCTCGGCATAAGTGGCGGCGAGGGCGGGCAGCTTCGCCCGGATCGCCTGGCGGCATTCCATCTCGATGCGATGGCGCTGGCCGTAATCGAAGCCGATCGTCTCGACCGCGTCGAAACGATCGAGCGCCCAGGCCAGCGCGGTGGTCGAATCCTGACCACCGGAGAACAGCACAAGGGCGCGCGACTCTCCCAAGGCGGGCTCAGTCGAACAGGCTGGAGACGCTGGTCTCGCTCGCCGTGCGCTCGATCGCCTCGCCCATCAGCGCGGCGATGGAGATGACGCGGATGTTGCGAGCGACCTTGACCGCCTCGGTCGGCATGATCGAGTCGGTGATGACCAGCTCCTTGAGCTTGGAGCTGGCGATACGCGCCACCGCTCCGCCCGAGAGCACGCCATGGGTGATGTAGGCGAAGACTTCCTTGGCGCCCTGATCGAGCAGGGCCTCGGCGGCGTTCACCAGCGTGCCGCCGGAATCGACGATGTCGTCGATCAGGATGCAGGAGCGGCCTTCGACCGAGCCGATGATGTTCATCACCTCCGACTCGCCCGGCCGGTCACGGCGCTTGTCGACGATGGCGAGCGGCGCGTCGATGCGCTTGGCCAGYGCACGSGCCCGGACCACGCCRCCGACGTCCGGYGARACGACCATGGCGTTCTTCCATTCCAGCCGGTCCTTGATGTCGCGCGCCATCAAGGGGGCGCCGAACAGGTTGTCGGTGGGGATGTCGAAGAAGCCCTGGATCTGGCCGGCATGGAGGTCGAGCGTCAGCACGCGGTCGACACCGGCATGGGCGATCAGGTTGGCGACGAGCTTGGCCGAGATCGGCGTGCGGCCGGAGGCGCGCCGGTCCTGCCTTGCATAGCCGAAATAGGGGATCACCGCCGTGATGCGCTTGGCCGAGGAGCGGCGCAGCGCGTCGGTGACGATGAGCAGCTCCATCAGGTGGTCGTTGGTGGGGAAGGAGGTGGACTGGATGATGAAGACATCCTGCCCGCGCACATTCTCCTGAATCTCGACGAAGACCTCCATATCGGCGAAGCGCCGGACGGACGCCTTGGCGAGCGGAATGCTGAGATGGTTGCAGATGGCTTCGGCGAGCGGCCGATTGGAATTGCCGGCGACGACTTTGAAATGAGAGGCCATGCCGTGGCGTACCGTTGGAAGAGGCGGGGCGCGAGCCAGCAGGGCGGGCTCAGTTGGAAGCGCTCTTAACAGCGCCGCCGCATGGAGTCGACCGCTGCGCTGCAATATCCGCATGCAAAACATATGACAAAGAAGGGCCGGCGGCATGTCCGGCCCGCGGAACGGGGAATGAAGCCCTCGGATGCGGCTGTCGGGGAGGGCCGGTTGRCTCAGTCCCAAGAGGCGATGTCAGAGCCGCTTGCCGTTGCCTGCCGAGGCGGTGTGGGTCGCGGTATCCTTGCCGCCGGCCTTCGCCTTGCCGCCGCTCTTCTCGGCCGGCCCCAGCGCGGCCTCGGCGGCAGGCGTTGTGACGAGGAAGCCCGCGATCRCGTCCATCGAATCCGAGGCAGCCTTGGCGACCACGGTCTGGTCGATGCCGGCCCAGGGATCGGAACCGCCGCCGCGCTTGCCGATGCTCTCGCCCTGGACGCGCTGGGCGCGCTGCTTGGTCGAATCATAGACGTCCCAGACGAAGGCGAGCGCGGTCTGGCCGTCCTCGGTCGGCTGGGCGGTGAGATAGCCCTTCACGCGGAAGCGCGCCGGCTTGTCGCCCGGCACGATTTCCATCTTCCGCTCGGCCGCCGCCTCGCCGAGCAGGCCGGCGAAGTTCGTCGTCACGTCGTCGGGCGCGCCGGAGATGCTCTGGACCGAGACGGGGACGCCGGGCGCGTCGACGCGCGGGCGGGCCGCGGTCTGGGTGGTTTCCTGGCAGCCTGCGAGGGCAAGCGCAAAAACCGGCCCCAGAGCGAGGCCGCTCAAACGATGAAACATGACGCCTCCCGCCCTTTGGGCTGTGGATCGCTGCGAACTACCCTGTGCGCTCTTTCTAGGCGCATCGCCGGGCAAGGTCCAGATCGGGCGGTGAGGCGATCCGTCCGTCGCCGGCCGTGGCTTTCGATTGCGATGCGGGCGGGCTTCTCCCATATAGGCCGGAAAGCGGATGCCCCATCCGCCCGGGAGACAGCCATGGCCAGCACCAGCAACCGCTTCCTCGACGACATCGCCCGCCTCGCGACCGATGCGGCCGGCGCCGCGCAGGGCGTGCGCCGCGAGGTCGAAACCGTCGTCAAGACGCAGATCGAGAAGCTGCTGCGCGAGCTCGACGTCGTGAGCCGCGAGGAGTTCGAGGCGGTGCGCGAGATGGCCCTGATCGCCCGCGAGGAGAACGACAAGCTGGCGGCGCGCCTGGCGGAGCTCGAGGCGAAGCTCGCCAAGTCCTGACCGGGGCACCCTGACCTAAGGTTTGCGTGTCCACAGCCAAGTGCTGTGGACAGAGCCTGCGAGGGATTGAGCCCGGCGCCCGAATCCGCGGAGCTTCGGCGCTGTGTTGGGAGCGTCACAGCGCCTGCGCTATCGTCGGTGGAAAGAATTGATTCGCTAAGCAGATTCGCTCTGCCGAGGCGGACGGGAACGCTCCTCCCCGGAGCGTTGCGGAGGTGAGTTGCGTTCCTTCGGCTTTCCAGTCGCCGTGTTCCTCTTCTCGAACGCGCCGGATGCGCCTGCATCCGGATGGTGGACCTAGGGCATGATGGATCTCGATATGGATGCCGATGCGGATCGGCCCTCCAACCCTCTCGACCTGTTCGAACGACTCGCTTCCCTCAACAACTGGACCTTCGATCGCGACAGCGAGGACGAGCTGTCGGTCTCGGTGACCGGCGGCTGGGCCGAGTACCATGTCGCCATCACCTGGCTCGCCGAGGTGGAGGCCCTGCACATCGCCTGCGCCTTTGACCTCAAGGTGCCGGAACGGCGCCGCGGCGAGGTGCTGCAACTCGTCAGCCTGGTCAATGAGCAGCTCTGGCTCGGCCATTTCGACCTCTGGAGCAGCGAGAGCATCGTGATGTATCGCCATGCGCTGCTCCTCTCCGGCGGCGCGGAACCGACGGACGAGCAGGCCGCGGCCCTGATCAAGAGCGCGATCGACGCCTGCGAGCGCTACTATCAGGCCTTCCAGTTCGTCGTCTGGGCCGGCAAGACCGCCAAGGAAGGACTCGAAGGCGCGATGCTGGAAACGATGGGCGAGGCCTGAGGGCACCGCACCGCGCGTCATGGCCGGGCTTGACCCGGCCATCTCTTGCAGGCTCTGGTCCTGAAATGCCTGGGGCAAGCCCAGACATGATGTTCGTTCCCAGCCGCCGAGGGCCTGCCATGACCGCTTCCTTGCCGCAATCGCTCGTTCTGATCGGCGCGGGCAAGATGGGTGGGGCCATGCTGGAAGGCTGGCTACGCATCGGGATCAATCCGGCCGGCATCAGCCTGATCGACCCCAAGCCGTCGGATGAGATCGTCGAGCTCGCGGGCGAGAAGGGGATGCGGCTGAACCCCTCGGCGAAGGAGATCCCGCCGGTCGAGGTGCTCGTGCTGGCGACCAAGCCGCAGATGCTGGACACGGCCGCTCCGGCCGTGCAGGCTTTCATCCATCCCAAGACACTGCTGATCTCGATCCTGGCGGGCAAGACGCTGAGCGACCTCGCCGCGCGGCTGCCAAATGCGGGCGCGATCATCCGCGCCATGCCGAACCTGCCGGCCTCGGTGCAGCGCGGTGCGACGGCGGCCGCGCCGGGCAAGGGCGTCAGTGCGGCGCAGCGCGCGACCGCTGACGCCCTGCTCGCCAGCATCGGCAAGGTCGAATGGCTCGACGACGAGGCGCTGATCGACGCGGTCACGGCGGTGTCGGGCTCGGGGCCGGCCTATGTCTTCCATATGGTCGAATGTCTTGCCGCGGCCGGCGTCGAGGCGGGGCTTCCGGCCGATGTCGCCGAGCGGCTGGCGCGCGCCACCGTCGAAGGGGCGGGGGAATTGCTGTTTCAGTCGCCGCTGCCGCCCGGGACGCTGCGCCAGAACGTGACCTCTCCCGGCGGTACGACGGCGGCGGCGCTCGAAGTGCTGATGGCGGAGGACGGCCTCAAGCCGCTGATGCGAAAGGCCGTCGCTGCTGCCAAACGTCGCGCCGGCGAGCTTTCCGGCTGACGCCGTTCGGCTTTTTGTCGAAAGGCGAGCGATTCCAGCCTCTTGCGTGAGGGGTTCCCTTCGCGCGAGCCGGCGTCCGCGTCGCCCGAAAATGCGCCGGGCGGTCTTCCACCTGCCACGATGGCGGCTTACCTTCTCTTGAGAGCGAAGCGAGAGGAGCAGAGCCATGGCCCGCAAACCCGTTTCCACCAAGGCCGAAGCCGCCGAGGCGACGGCCAAGGAAGCCAGCAAGCCGGCCGATCCGCGCAAGCGGGCTGTCGATGCGCTGATGAACCTGGCCGCAAGCCGGCCATGGGGCGAGATCGAGCTTCCTGATATCGCGACCGAGGCGGGGCTGATGCTGGCGCAGCTGCGTGGGCTTTTCCCGTCCAAGCTCGCCATGCTGGGTGGCGTGACCCGTATCGTGGACGATGCCGTGCTCGCGGGGGTGTCGGACGATCTCGCCGGCGAGCCCATCCGCGAGCGGCTCTTCGATCTCGTGATGCGTCGGCTCGACGCGATGGCGCCCTATAAGGCAGCTCTGCGCAGGATCGTGCCGGTCATCCGCCGCGACCCGCTGACGCTGGCGGCGCTCAATCGCGGTGCGGTGAATTCCTGGCGCTACATGCTGGCCTCCGTCGGCATCCCGACGGAAGATTCGCTCGGGGCCTTGCGCGTGCAGGGCGCGGTGCTGCTGATGGCGCGTGTCTCCGACACCTGGCTGGACGACGACGAGCCGGAGCTGTCGAAGACCATGGCGCGGCTTGACCGCGAGCTGAAGACCGCCGGCCGCATCATGGCGCGGGTCGAGGATGTGCACCGGCTGACGGCGCCGTTCCGGGGGCTGGCGCGGGCGATCTGCTCGGGCCGCCCGCTGAAGGCGCGGCGGCGCGAGCGGGCTTCCGAGCGTGGCGAGGACAACGAGGATTACGCGCCGGCGATCTGACCGGCGCTGCCTCTGCGGAAAGGTCCGCGGGCGGGCGTCGCTTCCGCCTGCGCCGGCAACCCCCGAACATGGCCGAAACGCGACGATTTTAAGCGCGCTTTAGGCAATTCATGGGAAAGGACGACACTTCTCCTCGCGTGCAGGACAGGCGATGTCGTTCTTCCGGAAAATTGCGACCCTATCGATCGGTCGTTCCTTCGCCCTGATCGCGGGCCTGGCCGTCATTATCGCGGCCGGAGGCGTCGGCTACACGCTGAACGCCGCACACACCGAAATGCTCGCCCTGAAGCGCGCCGAGATGAAGAACGCGGTCGAAGCCGCGGCGACCACGGTGAAGAGCTATCTGGCGCGGGCCGAGGCCGGCGAGCTCAAGGAGGACGACGCCAGGAAGATGGCCATGGAGGCCATCGGCAATGCGCGCTTCGACAACGGCAACTACTACTTCATTGTGAATTACGACGGCATCAGCGTGCTGCATGCCAACAAGAAGATCCAGTCGACCGACATGAAGCCGCTCAAGGATGCGGACGGCAAGTTCTTCGTGCAGGACATGGTCGCGCTGGCGAAGGCGAAGGGCGAGGGCTTCCTCGACTATGGCTGGCTCAAGATCGGCGACAGCCAGCCTTCGCTGAAGATCTCCTACGTCATCGGCATTCCGAAGTGGCAATGGGTGGTGGGCACGGGCGCCCATGTCCAGGATGTCGACGCGGCTTTCCTCGGCATGGTCGGCGGCGTCGCCAAAGTCCTCGTTCCGCTGGGCCTGCTCATGCTTGGTCTCGTCATCGTCCTCAGCCGCCGCGCCTCGCGGATGCTGACCGCTTTGTCGTCCTCGATGAACGAGCTCGCGGCGGGCGATCTCCAGGCCGAGATCGCGCATCAGCAGCGGCCGGACGAGATCGGCTCGATGGCGCGCGCGCTCGTCGTCTTTCGCGATCAGGCGCTGGCCAAGGAGGCGATGGAGGCGGACAAGCTGCGCGCCGAGGAAGAAGCGGCCGGACATCGCAGTGCGGCCGACACCGAGAGGCGGCGCAACGAGGCCGACCGCGTGGAGCAGGCGCGTGTGCAGGCCGATGTCGTCCAGGCGCTGGGCGCGGGGCTCGAGCATCTGGCCGGCGGCGATCTGACCTATCGGATCGACGAAGCGTTCTCGGCCGAATACGTCAAGCTCAAGGATGATTTCAACGCCGCCATCGCCAAGCTGCAGGACGCGATGCGCCAGATCGCGACCAATACCGAGAGCATGAAGGCGGGCTCGGTCGAGATCAGCCAGGCGGCGGACGATCTCGCCGGCCGCACCGAGCAGCAGGCCTCCTCGGTCGAGGAGACGGCCACCGCGCTCGACCAGCTCACCGCCACCGTGCGCCAGACCGCCGAGAGCGCGCGCCTCGCCAACCAGGCGACCGAGCAGGTCAAGACCGAGGCCGAGCAATCGACCAGCATCGTGCGCGATGCCGTGACGGCAATGGGCGGCATCGAGAAATCGGCCCAGGAGATCTCGCAGATCGTCGGCGTGATCGACGAGATCGCCTTCCAGACCAATCTGCTGGCGCTCAATGCGAGCGTCGAGGCGGCGCGCGCCGGCGATGCCGGCAAGGGCTTCGCCGTCGTTGCCTCCGAGGTGCGCGCCCTGGCGCAGCGCTCGGCTTCGGCGGCCAAGGAGATCAAGGGGCTGATCGACGCTTCGACCCTCGAGGTCGAGAAGGGSGTCGCGCTGGTCGGGCAGACCGGCGGGGCGCTGCAGCGCATGGCCTCCGAGATCGCGCGTGCCACCGGCCTTGTCGCCCAGATCGCGGGCGCGGCACAGGAGCAGGCCTCCGGCTTGCAGGAGGTCAATGCCGCGGTCGGCGAGATGGACCAGGCGACGCAGCAGAACGCGGCCATGGCCGAGCAGTCCACCGCCGCGGCSCATKCGCTGTCGCAGGAGGCCGACCGGCTCTCGGCGCTCGTCGCCCGCTTCCAGATCGGCGGCGATGCCGCCAGGCTGCAGGCGATCGCCCGGACGATGCAGGCGGCGGTCGCTCCGGCCCCACCAGCACCGCGCCCGGCTGCGCCACGGGTCGCAAAGGTTTCCGCCGGCGTGGCGGCTGCCGCCCGCAAGCCCGATCTCGATGCCCATGACAAGGGGTGGGAGGAATTTTGAGCGCGTCCCAGGAAACAGCCGCGACGATCRGCTTYGACGATTTCCTCAAGGTCGAYATYCGYGTCGGYACSATCGTCGAGGCGGAGCCTTATCCGGAAGCGCGCAAGCCGGCGATCAAGCTGGTGATCGATTTCGGCGGCACGATCGGGCGGAAGAAATCCTCCGCCCAGATCACCAAGCATTACCGGCCGGAGGATCTGCCCGGCCGGCAGGTGCTCGCCGTGGTCAATTTCCCGCCGCGCCAGATCGGCAAATTCATGTCGGAGGTGCTGACGCTGGGCATGCCCGACGCCGATGGCGAGGTCGTGCTGATCGGCCCCGGCCATGCCGTGCCGGATGGCGGGCGGCTGTTCTAGACAGCGCTGGCCAAAGCGGGTTGGTCCCAGAGGCCGGTCTGCAAGGTGGTCGGCGCGTAAGCCGGTGCTGACCAGCGCAGCGGTAGCGCATTTTCACGACGCCAGCCGCGCCCGACATGAAAGCGCCAGAGCCGCTCCGCGCCATCGAGGCGGGCGGCTTCCGGATCGTTCCAGAGAATCTCGACTGCACCCTGGAGCTGCAGCACCGTGCCCGTGCGGAAATCGACGAAGAGCAATGCGGCGCGCGGCTCACGCAGGAGATTGCCCAAGGTGTTGAAATAGCTGTTCCCGGCGAAGTCCGGCACCGTCAGCGCATCGTCGTCGATGCGGACGAAGCCGGGTCTGCCGCCACGGTGGGACATGTCGATACCGGCGGCCGCACCTGCATCCGTCCCGGCAGCGCTCGCCACAAAAAAGGTATCGGCTGCCGCGATCAGCTGTCGTGCCGGTGCGTCGAGACGGGTGAACTCTACCGCTTCAGCCGACCCCGGCACTGTCCAACCTTCGATCGTGCGGGTCTGGATGTATTTGGCGCAATTTCCGAAACTCTGAGTGACGGCGACGGAGAAGCCGGTTTCTCCGACCGCTGCGATCGTTCCGTTGGCGCGATTGCGCCGCCGCGTCTCGAACTGGATGCCGAGAAGGCCGATTCCCGCTCCAGCTTGGAAGGCCTCGGCGGCAGGGTCCTGCGTCGAGGGCAGCGCCCTGACGATGAGGGTGTTCGGCGTCGGGCTCTCGATCAAACCTGGAGGTCCGGTCAGCACTGTCGCGAGCGGCCAGCCCTGCGCGTCCAGAATGCCGGCGAAGAACCAGGGCAGCTCGGCGAAGAACAGGCGGTGCTGATCCGGCATGAAGCCACGGATGCCGCCGCCGCGCGAGAACTGGCCGGCGCGTGCCTGCACCTCCAGCTCGCCGCCATGGAAGGGCGTGAGGGACGCGTCAATCATCGCTGGTCTCCTCGGGCAAGGGCGAAGGCGGGATTGGCTTGAAGAAGGACAAGGCCTCGATGCGGGCGAGCCAGGCCCGCAGGGACGGATAGGACGCGAGCGACAGCCCGCCTTCCGGCGCATGAGCGACATAGGAATAGCAGGCGAGGTCAGCCAATGTCGGATGGTCCGCTGCCAGGAAGCCGCGCTTGCTGAGATGCGCCTCCATGAAGGGAAACAGGCGCTCGGCAACGCGCCGGGCCCTTGCCTTGTCGTCGCACAGGCCGAACTGAACGATCATGCGGGCCGTCGCCGGACCGTGCATGACCTCGCCTGCGGCAATGGACAGCCAGCGCTGGACCTGGGCGGCTTGCAGCGGGTCGAGCGGTAGCYAAGGACCCYGTGGATCATAGCGCCGCGCGAGATAGACCATGATCGCGTTGCTATCGGCGAGAGCGAGATCGCCGTCTTGAAGCACCGGAATCTGGCCGAGCGGATTGAGCTGGAGAAAGGCCTCGCTTCGGCGGACATCGGCCGGGGCCGCCTCGAAGCGATAAGGCAGGCCGAGTGCCCGCAGCAGCAGCTCGACGCGGTGGGTGTGACCCGAGAGGGCCGTGCCGTGAAGCGTGATCTCCGTGTGCATCGCCGATCTCCCTGCAGCCGCCATATGCGCCGGGGATAAGATCGTCATTTCGCCATTCGAGCGAAATCTGCTATCAATTGAAATCAGAATTCCAAAATCTGAAACAATGGCATGGACCGGCTGGACGAGCTCGCCATCTTCGTCGCGATCATCGAGGCTGGCAGCCTTGCCGGCGCGGCGCGACGCCTGCGCCGCTCGCGCCCGGCCGTGACCCGCGCGCTCGCGGCGCTGGAGGATCGCGTCGGACAGCGGTTGATCACGCGCTCGACCCGCCGCTTCATGCCGAGCGAGGCCGGCCGTGAACTCGCTATTGCGGCGCGCCGTGTGCTCGGCGATTACGCGGCTTCGCTCGGCGGCGTCTCCGAGGCGCCGGTCAGCGGACTGCTGCGCATCACGGCGCCGCTTTCCTTCGGGCGACGCCATGTCACGCCGCTGGTCTCGGAATTCCTCGATCTTTATCCGCAGGTGCAGGTCGAACTGGTGCTGGCCGACCGCAATCTCGACCTGATCGAGGAGGATCTGCAGGTCGCCGTGCGGATCGGGCCCCTGCCGCATTCGCGTTTTCGCGTGCGCAAGGTCGGCGAAGTCAAGCGCATCCTGGTGGCTTCGCCGGCTTATCTGGCAGGGGCGCCGCCGTTGCGGCGGCCCTCGGACATCGCCGCCCATGAGACGATCGTCAGTGTCGCCGCGACCCCGATCATGACTTGGCAGTTCGGCGGCGCCGGGCGGCGCAGCCGTGTGGCGCTCACGCCCAGGCTGATCGTCAACGAGGTCGAGTCGGTGCTGATCGCGGCACGGGCAGGGCGAGGCCTGGCCCGCCCGCTCTCCTATCAGGCGGCCGACGACATCGCCGCCGGAACGCTGGTGCGCCTGTTGCCGGAATTCGAGCCAGAGGCGCTGCCGGTGCAATTGGTGACTCCCGGCGGCCGGCACCCGCTGCCACGGGTGCGTGCTTTCATCGACCATGCGGTCGAACGCCTGCCGAAGCTTGCGCCGATCGGCGCCGCGTAAGGCGTGCAGACCGTTCCGGCATCGGAGGCTCTAGCGCAACGAGCCGGCGAAGCTCGCTATCGCTGAAACGACCTGACCCTCGCGGCCGATGAAGCCGTGATAGGCGCGCGCCTGGCAGGGATTGCCCGTCGAGGATCCGCCGTCGATCCAGAGCAGGCGCGCCTTGCCGCCGGTCCATTGCTGAAAGGCGACGGCCGATTCCGGCAAGGTGACGCGGCACGTGTCCTGGCGATGATGAATGATCAGCGTCGGCGGCAGGCGCCCGGGATCGCCGATCATGCCGCGCGCCTCGTCGAGCATCGACGAGGCGAAGACGATGCCGTCAGGCCGCGCCGGCAAGGTCCCCGCGACCTTGAGCGCGCCGCGGCTCATCGCGACGACGATCACCCGCGGCGCGATGGCGCGCATATATTCGACCGCCTTGGCCGGGTCGGCATTGGCGTCGAGCGTGATGCTGGCGATGCCGCTGCGCAGATAGGCGCTACGTGTCCTGACGATCCAGTTGCCGTCACGTGCGACGCTGCCATCCGAGCCGATGCCGACATAGCCGTCGCCGCCCGTGAGGAGCACGAGGCCGGCGCGGGCCTTTCCGGCCGGCTTGTCCAGCAGGGCCCGGCCTCCGCCGAACAGGCCTCCGCCGAGATCGACGACCTCCTCGGCGCGGGCTGCGGCGATCGAAAGGAGGAGCGACGCCACCAGAAGCGCTGCAACGATCCGGAATGTCTGCATGGCGAGCCCCAACAAGCAAACTTTGAGACCAGTTACGGCTCCGGGCCGACAAGTGTCGAGTCGCTTTCCGCTGCGTCAGACCGGCRGCCGCACCGTCGCGCGCAGGCCGCCGAGCGGGGAATCGCCGAGCATGATGTCGCCGCCATGGGCGCGGGCGATGTCGCGAGCGATGGCGAGGCCGAGGCCGGTGCCGCCGCCATCGACATTGCGGGCCTCATCCAGGCGGAAGAAGGGGCGGAAGACCTCCTCGCGCTGGTCCGGCGGAATGCCGGGGCCGTCATCGTCGACGGTCACGATCAGATAGCGCGCGTCATGGGTGGCGCGGATCGCGATGCGGTCGCCATAGCGGGCGGCGTTGGAGACGAGGTTGGTCAGCAGGCGACGGAAGGCATCGGGCCGCACGACGACCAGCGGGTCGCCCATCACCTCGAGCGCGGTCTGGTGCCCCTGCCGCTCGGCATCGGCCTTCAGCTCCTCGAGCAAGGCGCGGATATCGGTCTCGACGGGGACCTCGCCGGCATCGCCGCGCGCGAAGGCGAGATAGTCCTCCAGCATGCGGCTCATCTCGTCGACATCCTTCTCCAGCGCTTCGATCTCGGATGATCGTTCCAGGAGCGCGAGCGAGAGGCGGAAGCGGGTGAGGATGGTCCGAAGGTCGTGGCTGACGCCGTTGAGCATTGTGGTGCGCTCGCCGATGGCGCGCTCGACACGGCGCTTCATCTCGATGAAGGCATTGCCGGCTCGGCGGACCTCGCGGGCGCCGCGCGGGCGGAACTCGGCGTCGCGTCCCTTGCCGAAGGCTTCCGCCGCATCGGCGAGCTTGAGGATCGGCCGGATCTGGTTGCGCAGGAACAGCACGGCGATGGTCAAGAGGATGAGCGAGGTGCCGATCATCCAGAGCAGGAAGATGTGGCTGTTCGAGGCATAGGCCGCGTTGCGCCGGGTCAGGATGCGCATCACGTCCTTGCCGAGCTTGATGCGGATTTCGATCAGGCTGGAGCGGCCGACCGTGTCGAGCCAGAAGGGGCGCGCGACCTGCTGGCTGAGCTCGGTCGAAAGCGCGTTGTCGAGCAGCGAGAAGAASGGGCGGGGKCCCGGWGSSGGCAGRTCGGYRTCSGGRATGATGTCGACATCCAKGCCGAGSCGCTCGGCGGCGATGCGCGAGAGCGTCGTGATGTCGGCATCCTGCGGATAGCTTTCATAGACGTCGATCAGCATGGCGATGTCGGCCGAGACGGCGGCGGAAAGCCGCTGTGTCACCAGCTGCCAATGGCGCTCCATGAAGACATAGGCGATGACCGATTGGAGCAGCACGACAGGCGCGATGACGATGACCAGCGCGCGCGGGTAAAGCCCCTTGGGCATGTAGCGCGCGACGATATGGAGCGGCCGGCCGATCTGTCTCAGGACCGGCTTGATGGCGCTGTTGGCCCGGTGTGCGAGGCGGGGCAGGGCGGAGCGGGCGCGCGCGAGCCAGGTCGTCGCGACCTGCAGCGCGCCTCGTCCTTTTCCGTCCTGCTGAACCGGTGTCACGTCCTGTCCGTCAACRGCCTGTAGCCGACGCCGCGGACGGTCTGGAGGTAGAGCGGATCGGCCGGGTCGCGCTCGATCTTGCGGCGCAATCGGTTCATCTGCACGTCGACGGTGCGGTCATTGGCGGCGGAACCCTGCGCGGCCAGCTCCTCGCGCGGCACGACCTCTCCGGCGCGCTCGGCCAGCGCCGTCAGGATTTCGCGCTCGCGCTCGGTCAAGCGGATGGTCTCCTCGCCCTTGCGCAATTCGCCGCGTGCCAGCCCGTAGAGGAAGGGGCCGAAGCGGACGAAATCCGGCCGCGTGCCGGATTGCGCGGCCTCGACGACCACGGTGCGCTTCAGGATATTGCCGAGGCGCAGCAGCAATTCACGCGGTTCGAAGGGCTTTGCCAGATAATCGTCGACGCCGATCTCCAGCCCGTTGACGCGGTCCTTGCCATCGGCGCGGGCGGTCAGCATCAGGATCGGCACGGCGGAACCGCCGCGGAAGCGGCGGGCGAAGTCGAAGCCGTTCTCGCCCGGCATCATCACGTCGAGCACGATGGCGTCGAAGACGAGGTTGTCGAGGCGCGTATCGGCTTCCGCGGCATTGGCGGCCGTGGTGACGCGGTAGCCGTTGTCGCCGAGAAAGCGCGCCAGCAATTCGCGCAGGCGCCGGTCGTCGTCGACGACGAGCACATGCGGGGCCTCATCGGGCAATATCTTGCGGGCCGGCTTCGCCGGGGCTTCCATTGCGATCATCCGAGCGTCTCTATTCGTCGCGTATCCCTTGGCGCGACCCTCCGGCCCTCATAGCACAGGGCGATGACGGGGTCGTCAATCGATCGCAGGAGCCCGGCTGCCCGGTGGCCGCAGGGCCGGCGCGGCATCGCGGCTCAGGCGCCGGAGAGCAGTCCCTGCACCTTCGGACGTTCGGACGGGTCGATCAGTGCGGCGAGATAACGCGCGATGGTCTCGGCCGCTTCGGGGCCGACATTGTCGAGCGCCGCCATGATCCGCTTCGACTGGAGCTGGACGAGGCGCTGCGCCAGATCCTGTCCGGCCGGTGTGGTGTGGAGATGGCGCTGGCGCTTGTCCTGGCGCCCGGTGCGCTGCTCGATATAGCCCTTCTCGACCAGCTCCTTCAGCACGCGGTTGAGGCTCTGCTTGGTGATCTGGAGGATGTCGAGCAATTCGGCGATGGTCAGCCCCGGCCGGCGCTGCACGAAATGCAGCACGCGGTGATGGGCGCGGCCGAAGCCGTAATCGGCGAGGATACGGTCGGGATCGCCGACGAAGTCGCGATAGGCGAAGAAGAGCAATTCGATCAGGTCGAAGGGGACGGGCGCAGCCGTCGCCGGCAAAGGGGCTGCCCCCTTTGGCACGATCGGTTCCGAGCGGGTCTGGCTCTGGGCCAAAAAAGCTCTCCAGAAATTTAGGTCAACGTTGTTGACATATCTCAGACGGAAGATTACCAGTCAAGCGCGCTGAGCGAACGATTATTTCAAAGCGTGTCGTGGCAGCGCAGCTTTAGACCCATGCTTGCGTTCCGGATTCGGCTGTGCCGGAGTTCGGATGAGGAAGCACCCAGGAGAAGGTCCCATGTCAGTCATTCCTTTCGACCAGCGCGATGGCGTCATCTGGTTCGACGGCAAGCTCGTGCCCTGGAAGGACGCGAAGATTCACGTACTGACCCATGGGCTCCATTACGGCTCCTGCATCTTCGAGGGCGAGCGCTCCTATGACGGCGTGATCTACAAGTGCACGGAGCACTCCAAGCGCTTCCACAAGTCCGCCGAGATCATGGATTTCACCATCCCCTATTCGGTCGCCGAGATCGACGAGGCCAAGTATCTCTGCCTGAAGGAAAACGGGCTCAAGGACGCCTATATCCGCCCGGTCGCCTGGCGCGGCTCGGAGATGATGGCGGTGTCCGGCATCAACAACACCATTCATACCGCGATCGCGGTCTGGGAGTGGCCGAGCATGTTCGACATGGCGGCGAAGCTGAAGGGCATCCGCCTCGATATCGCCGACTATCGCCGGCCGGACCCGGCCTGCGCGCCGGTCCATGCCAAGGCGGCGGGACTCTACATGATCTGCTCGCTCTCCAAGCACAAGGCGGAGCGCGCGGGCTATGCCGACGCGATGATGCTGGACTGGGAAGGCAATGTCGCCGAATGCACCGGCGCCAACATCTTCTTCATCAAGGACGGCGTGATCCACACCCCGCTGGCCGACCGCTTCCTCAACGGCCTGACCCGTCAGTCGGTGATCGAACTGTGCCGGCAGCGCGGCTTCGAGGTGGTGGAGCGGCGCATTCGGCCGGAGGAGCTCGAAGGCTTCAGCGAGTGCTTCATCACCGGCTCGGCCGCCGAGGTGACGCTGGTCGCCGAGGTGGGTCCGTACAACTTCATCACCGGCAATATGGGCAAGGTGATCATGGAAGATTACTCGGCGGCGGTGCGCCCGCAGTCGAAGGCGGCGTGAAACAGCGCCCTTGTGCCCGGGTCTGACCCGGGCCTCTCCTTCAGAATATCCCGGTGCCGGCGTTTCAGCCGGCTCCGGGAATGGCATCCTCAGCGGTTCGCGCTGCGATACAGCGTGATCCAGTCTTCGGGCGCGATGCCCCGGCATTCGCCCATCATGGCGAGTTCGGTGCGCGCGAAATCCTTGCCGGTCCAGGCATAGCCGCCGCTCACGCCGCAATCGCCGATGCCGCGCCCCTTGGCGAAGAAGGCGAGATGGCCGGTGCGCGGATCGAAGCTGGCATTGGTCAGTTCGTTGCCGTCGTTGCCGTCGCCATCCGCGAAGCGCAGCGGCGTCGCCTTGGCGGGCTCGTTCTCGGGCATGACGAAGAACGACGACGACAGATTGTAGGCTCCGCGCGAGCAGGCGAGCGCCACCAGGGTCCGCTTGTCACTCAGCGCCCAGGCTTCGTCATCACTGGCCGCAGCATCCTCGCAGGCATCGGGGCTGCGTTTCTTCAGCTCCGCGCGCAGCCGCGCGGCCTGCTGCTTCGCCGCCTTCATGTCGAGCATGGGCGGCGCCGGCATGGCCGTGACCACCGGCAGGGCGGGAGCAGCCGGAACGGTGGCATTCGCGCCCTTGCGGACGAGCGCCGTGGTCGTGCCGAGCCGCCCCTGCTGCTCGTCGATCCAGAGCATCGCGGCGACGGAGCCGGCGAGCGAGACGCTGCCGGCCACGCCGGGTGCGGCTGCCGTCAGCTTCGCCGCCTTGCGGGCAGCTTCGATCAGCGCGGCGGTGTCCTCGGCCGAGAACGTCACCGTGACCACATCGCCATCCGCCGTTGCGGAAAGCGGCTTGCCGCCGGCCGGGAAGGCGGCGCCGTCGAGCTTGAGCTGGATCGTGGCGGGCGGCTTCTTCCAGTCGCCGCGAAGCCTGAGCAGGAGGCGGGCCGTGCCGTCGGGGCCGGCAGGGCGTTCGAGCCGCAGATAGGCGACCGTCTCGGCCGCCTCGGGCGGCAATGACATCGCCGTGCAGGTCTTGACGTTGTCGCAGCCGGCCATCCAGTCGCGGAAGGTCTTGGGCTCGTTCGCCGCGACGGCCGCGGTAACGGCGCTCAGCCACAGGCCAGCCGCAAGGGCGAGCCGGCCGGGGCTCTTCGTTCTGTTCGGAGCTTTACCGGCTCCAGCGCTCTGCCGCATCGTCGTCGCCCGCCTTGGCTTCGACCCAGCCGCCGAGCGTGCCGTCGGCGCGGTGCTCGCGCTTCCAGAACGGGGCGCGGGTCTTGAGRTARTCCATCAKGAAWTCGGCKGCCTCGAAGGCGGCGCGGCGGTGTGCGGAGGCCGCCAGCACCATTACGATCTGTTCGCCCGGGCGGACCAGGCCGTAGCGGTGGATCGCGACGAGGCCGAGCAATGGCCAGCGCGCCGCCGCCTCCGCCGCGACACGGGCGATCTCGGCCTCGGCCATGCCGGGATAATGCTCCAGCTCGAGCGCGGCGAGCGTGCCGGCTTCGTCGCGGCAGAGCCCGGTGAAGGAGACGACAGCGCCGATATCGGCGCGGCCGTAGCTCAGCGCCGCGATCTCGTCCGAGAGGTCGAAATCCTCGTGCTGGATGCGGATGATGGGCGTCATGGCGGCCTCAGCCGCCGGTCATCGGCGGAAAGAAGGCGATCTCGCGGGCACTGCCGAGCGCGGCATGCGGCTTGGCGTGGACCTGATCGAGCGCGGCGCGCACCACCGCCTCATTGGCGAAGGCCGCCTCGTAGTTCTCGCCACGCGTTTTCAGCCAGCGCACGAGATCGGCGATCGTGGCGAGATCGGCGGGAATGTCGAGCGTCTCGCTGGGCACTCCGACGCGTTCGCGCATCCAGGCGAAATAGACGAGCTTGACGGTGCGGGTGCCCGCCAGGGGCGCGGTGGCGTTCATGGCATGCGCTCGTCCTGCTCGACGAGATGGCGGATGCCGGCGTTGAAATAATCCCAGCCGGTGTAGATCGTCAGGCCCGCCGCTGCCCAGAGCAGCACGATGCCGATCTGCGTGTTGCCGGGCAGGACCTTGTCGCCGGCCGGGCCCACAACGAGAAAGCCCAGCGCGAAGAGTTGCGCCGTCGTCTTCCATTTCGCGACCTTGCTGACGGGGACGCTGACCTTGAGATCGGCCAGGAACTCGCGCAGGCCGGAGACCAGGATCTCGCGGCAGAGGATCACGATGGCCGCCCAGAGCGTCCAGCCCTCGATCTGGCCGGTATAGACGAGCATCAGCAGCAAGGCGGCGACGAGGAGCTTGTCGGCGATGGGGTCGAGCATGCGGCCGATCGCCGATTGCTGGCTCCAGGCGCGGGCGATGTAGCCGTCGAGATAGTCGGTGATGGCGGCGACCGTGTAGATTCCCAGCGCGAGCCAGCGCATCCAGTCGTCGCGCGGCCAGAACAGGATCGCCACCAGCGCCGGAATCGCCAGGATCCGGCCGTAGGTGAGGAGGTTTGGCAGCGACCAGGGGCCCCGCCGCCTGATGGCGTCTGGAAGAATTGTCACGGCGAACACCAAAGCAAGGCCGCGGTCGCAGCGTCAACACGCAAAACCGCGAGGGCGTCAGAAAGCTCAGGCATCGTGAAAGAAATCATGCACGGCCTTGGCGGTGGCGGCGTTGACGCCGGGGGTGCGCATGAGGTCGTCGAGCTTGGCGCGCTGGATCGCCTTCACCGTACCGAAATGCAGCAGCAGCGCCCGCTTGCGCGAGGGGCCGATGCCGGGGATCTCGTCGAGCGGGTTCTTCATCGTCTCGCGCTTGCGCTTGGCGCGATGGGTGCCGATGGCGAAGCGATGGGCCTCGTCGCGCAGGCGCTGGATGAAATAGAGCGCGGGATCGCGGGGCTGCAACTTGAACGGCTCCTTGCCGGCCATGTGAAAGGTCTCGCGCATGGCGTTGCGGTCGGCCCCCTTGGCGATGGCGACAAGCGGGATGTCGACGGCGCCGAGCTCGGCCATGATCTTGCGGGCCGCCTCGAACTGGCCCTTGCCGCCATCGACGATGACGAGGTCGGGGCGGGACGGGAAGCCATCCTCATCCTTGCGCGGCTTGGCCGCCTTTCGTTTTTTTCCGCCCGAGCCCTCATCCTGAGGAGCGTCGGCAGGCGCGTCTCGAAGGATGGTCGTCGAGGCTCCGTCGCCCTCTGGAGCATCCTTCGAGACGGCCGCTGACGCGACCTCCTCAGGATGAGGGCTCAGAGAAATCCCTTCTTCCTTCGCCAGTTTTGCGAAGCGCCGCGTCAGCACCTCGCGCATCATGCCGAAATCGTCGCCGGCGATGGTGTCGGTCGAGATGTTGAAGGTGCGGTACTGGTTCTTCACGAAGCCGTCCGGGYCGGCCACGATCATGCCGCCGACGGCGTTGGTGCCCATGATGTGGGAGTTGTCGTAGACCTCGACGCGGCGCGGGGCGGTCTCCATGCCGAAGGCCGCCCCGAGCGCGGCGAGCAAGGCGCTCTGGCCGGCATTGTCGGCGAGCTTCCGGGAAAGCGCCTCGCGGGCATTCTTGACGGCATGGGCCATCAGGTCGGCGCGCTCGCCGCGCTTGGGATGGGCGACCTCGACCTTGCGGCCGGCCCTCGCCGAGAGCGCCTGGCCGATCAGTTCGATCTCTTCGACCGGATGCGAGAGCAGGACGAGGCGCGGCGGCGGCTTGTCGTCGTAGAACTGGGCGACCACCGAGGCGAGCACCTCGGCCGGGGTCAACGAGCGGTCGGCGCGCGGGAAGAGGGCGCGATTGCCCCAGTTCTGGTGGTTGCGGAAGAAGAAGATCTCGACGCAGAACTGCCCGGCCTGCTCGTCGATGGCGAAGACATCGGCCTCCTCGACGCCCTGCGTATTGATGTCCTGCCCGGCCTGCACGGCCGAGAGCGCGGCGAGACGGTCGCGGTAGCGGGCGGCCTTCTCGAATTCCAGTTCCTCGGCGGCGGCTTGCATGCGGGTTGAAAGCAATTGCTTCACCGCCGAGGAGCGGCCGGAGAGGAAATCGCGGGCCTGGCCGGCCAGCGCCTGGTATTCGGGGATCGAGACCTCGCCGGTGCAGGGGCCGGAGCAGCGCTTGATCTGGAAGAGCAGGCAGGGGCGGGTGCGGTTCTCGTAGAAGGAATCCGAGCAGGTGCGGATCAGGAAGGCCTTCTGCAACGCGTCGATGGTGCGCGTGACCGCCCAGACCGAGGCGAAGGGGCCGAAATAATCGCCCTTGCGATGACGCGAGCCGCGATGCTTGAGGATCGCCGGCGCCTCGTGATCGCCTGTCAGCAGAATATAGGGGAACGACTTGTCGTCGCGCAGCAGCACATTGTAGCGCGGCCGGAGTTGCTTGATCAGATTCGATTCGAGCAGCAGCGCCTCAGTCTCGGTGCCGGTGGTGACGAACTCCATATTCGCCGTCTCGGCGATCATCCGGGCCACGGCGTTGGTGTGCGCCATGCCGCGGGCGTAGGAGGTCACGCGGTTCTTCAGGCTCTTGGCCTTGCCGACATAGAGCACCTCGCCGGCGCGATCGAACATCCGGTAGACGCCCGGCCTGTTCGGCAGGTGCTTGGCGAATTGCTGGATGACCTCGATGCCGGCCTTGAGCGCGCCGGGGGCGGCCTCGGCAATGTCGAGCGCCGGCTCGGCGGGGAGGGCGTCCTCCTCGTCCTCGAACTCGTCCTGCGGTAGATCGTCCTGACGTTCGCGACTCATGGGGCTCATGTAGGATGCACGAGCCGTTTCGTCATGTCAGGAGCCGGCGTCTTCCCGCGATATCGCTTGGATCACGCCGCCGCGATGCAATCGATCTCGATGTCGAAGGGACCGAACCACTCGGGCACGCAGAGGAAAATGCGGGCTGGAGGGTCTTTGGGAAAGTAGCGTGCGTAAACCTGGTTCACCGTCGCGAAATGAGCGGCGGAGGTGCAATAGACGTTGCATTTGAGCACGTTGCCGAGCGATGAGCCGGCGGTTTCAAGACACAGCTTCATCTGGTCGAGGACGATCTCGGTCTGACGCTCGATCGGCGCCTGGACGATCTCGCCGGTGGCGGGGTCAAAAGGCGGGATGCAACGCGGAACGCTACGGAACCGACCGAAGGATCATGCGGAAGATGGCGATGACGACCTGGCAACCGCCGCGCCGCGGCCGCATCATCCTGCTCAACGGCGCCTCCAGCAGCGGCAAATCTTCGCTGGCGCGAGCTCTGCAGAGCCGGATCGACACGCCGTTCTGGCATATCTCGATCGACCATCTGCGCGATTCGGGCGTGCTCCCGACGGCGCGCATCCGCAGCAAGGAATTCGACTGGCGGGCGATGCGCGAGCCGTTCTTCATCGGCTTCGAGCGCTCGCTGCTCGCCTATGTCGAGGCGGGCAACGACCTGATCGTCGAGCATATCGTGGAGAACACGGCCTGGTTCGAGCGTCTGGTCAGGACGCTCGCCGGGCAAGACGTGTTCTTCGTCGGCGTGCATTGCGCGCTCGAGGAACTGGAGCGACGCGAGATCGCGCGCGGTGACCGGCCTCTCGGCGATGCGCGGCGCGATTTCTCGCGCGTCCATTCCTACAGCTCCTATGATTTCGAGGTCGACGGCATGGCCGAGGTTTCGGACAGCGCCGACAAGGTGATCGCCGCCTGGCAACAGCGTACGCGACCATCGACATTCGAACTGGTGAGGCGACAGCTCCGATTTTGAGCTGCCGATCCGGCGGGGCGGCGCCATACTGGCAGGCTATAGCGTTTCGTCGTTCGTCAGGGAGGATCGCAATCCATGTCGCAATTCGAAAACACCCGGATCGTCCTCGCCTCACGACCGGAGGGACGTCCGACGCCGCAGAACTTCCGGCTCGAGCAGGCCGCCATCCCGGCGATTTCCGAAGGGCAGGTGCTGCTCAAGATCCTCTATCTCTCGCTCGACCCCTATATGCGCGGGCGGATGAGCGCGGCGAAATCCTATGCCGCTCCAACCGACATCGGGCAGGTGATGGAAGGCGGCACCGTTGCCGAAGTCATCGAAAGCCGCGACCCTGCCTTCAAGCCCGGCGATATCGTGCTGTCCTATTCCGGTTGGCAGTCGCATGCCGCGGCCAGCGCCGCGCAATTGCGCAAGCTCGACCCGGCGAGCGCGCCGGTGACGACGGCACTCGGCGTGCTCGGCATGCCGGGGTTCACCGCCTATGCCGGGCTGCTCACCATCGGCCAGCCCAAGCCGGGCGAGACGGTCGTCGTCGCGGCGGCGAGCGGGCCGGTCGGTTCGGCCGTCGGGCAGATCGCGCGGATCAAGGGTGCACGGGCGGTCGGCATCGCCGRCGGACCGGAGAAATGCGCTTTCGTGCGCGAGACCTTCGGCTTCGATGCGGTGATCGACCATCGTGATCCCGACATGGCCGGCAAGCTGGCGGCTGCGTGCCCGAACGGCATCGACGTCTATTTCGAGAATGTTGGCGGCCATGTCTGGGATGCGGTCTTTCCGCTGCTCAACACCTTCGCGCGCATTCCGGTCTGCGGCCTTGTTGCGCAATACAATGCGAGCGGGGAATTTCCGGGACCGGACCGGCTGCCCATGCTGATGCGAGAGGTGCTGTCGAAGAGCCTGACGATCCGCGGCTTCATCCAGCGCGAATTCGTCGCAGCCCAGGGACCGGCCTTCCGCAAGGAGATGGCGAGCTGGATCGCGGATGGCAGCGTCAAATACAAGGAAGACGTCGTTCAGGGGCTGGAGAACGCGCCGGAAGCCTTGATCGGCCTGCTGGAAGGCAAGAACTTCGGCAAGCTGATCATCAAGCTTTGAGGCGCGGCGCGCCACGCGCCAGCCTTTTTCCTTGACCATTGAGCGGGCGCGCGGCCATCACCATGCGCCCGCCATCGGACCTCGCCATGCCCGTCTTCGCCATTCCCTTCCCGATGATCGACCCCGTCGCGGTCGAGATCGGGCCCCTCGCGATCAAATGGTATGGGCTCGCCTATGTCGTCGGGCTGCTCGGCGGCTGGTGGTATGCCCGGCTGCTCGTGGCGACGGACCGGCTCTGGGGCAAGCGGCCGCGGCCGAAACCGGTCGAGCTGGCGCGACGCTCGGTTTGTGGCTCTTCGCCAAAAGGCGGGGCTATCCCGTGCTGTCGGTGTTCGATCTGGCCGCAGCGGTGGTGCCGATCGGGCTTTTCCTCGGGCGCATCGCCAATTTCATCAATGGCGAGCTCTGGGGCCGGGTGGCACCGGATTTCCCGCTGGCGATGGTGTTCCCGAATGGTGGCCCGTTGCCGCGCTATCCAAGCCAGCTCTTCGAGGCTTTCTCCGAGGGCATCCTGCTCTTCGCGCTGGTCAACCTGCTGGTCTGGACGGGCTGGTTCCGCAGGCCCGGCTTCGTCGCCGGCGTCTTCGGCATCGGCTATGCGCTGGCTCGCATCGCCTGCGAGTTCTTCCGTGAACCCGATCCGCAGCTCGGCTTCCTGTTCGGTCGCTCGGTCGATGCGCTCTCGGGCGGCATCACCATGGGCATGCTCCTGTCCCTGCCGGTGCTGGCCGCCGGGATCTGGCTGATCGCGACGAGCCGGCGCGAGGCGGCGTGACCACGCTCAAGGCGGAGCTCATCCGCCTGATCCGCGACGAGGGGCCCTTGCCCATCTCGCGCTTCATGGCGCTGGCGCTCGGCCATCCGCGCCATGGCTATTACATGACGCGCGATCCCTTCGGGCAGGAGGGGGATTTCACCACGGCTCCCGAGATCAGCCAGATGTTCGGCGAGCTTATCGGCCTCTGGTCCGCGCATCTCTGGCAGGCGATGGGTACGCCCGCGCGCTTCCGGCTGGTCGAGCTCGGGCCGGGGCGTGGTACGCTGATGGCGGATGTGCTGCGGGCGACGCGGATCGTGCCCGGCTTCCACGCCGCGCTCTCGGTCCATCTCGTCGAGACGAGCCCGGTGTTGCGGGCGAAGCAGGCCGCGACATTGAGCGGAACCGAGCCTGTCTGGCACGATACCGTCGCGACGGCGCTCGACGGGCCGGCGATCGTGCTGGCCAACGAACTCCTCGACGCGCTGCCGCTCGACCAGTTCGTGATGACGGCGGAAGGCTGGCATGAGCGGCTGGTCGGGCTGGATGATCATGGAGGGCTTGCCTTCGGACTGGCGCTGGTCGGCGAGGATTCGCTGAAGATCGCCGCGCCGGCCGGCAGCGTTTTCGAGCAGCCCTTTGCCGCGCTCGACGTCGTTGCGGAGGTTGCGCGCCATCTCGCGAATGCGGGCGGCGGTGCCTTGTTCATCGATTACGGCTCGATGCATTCGGGTCTCGGCGACACGCTGCAGGCGATGAAGCGGCACGCCTTCGTCGATCCGCTGGCCGAGCCGGGCGAGGCGGATTTGACGGTGCATGTCGATTTCGAGCGAATGGGGCAAGCGGCCCTGAAGGCCGGTGCGGCGCTGCACGGGCCGGCGACGCAGCGCGATTTYYTGCTGGCGCTCGGGCTGGCGCAGCGCGCGCAGACCCTGTCTCAGAAGGCGGACACTGCGCAGCGCCAGGCGATATCGGATGCGTTCGACCGGCTGATTGCGCCGGGCGAGGCCGGTATGGGCGATTTGTTCAAGGTTGTGGCGTTCTCTCATCCAGCCCTGCCGCTGCTGCCCGGATTTGACCTTCATCGGCTGCCAGAGCAGGGCTGAGAGCTGCGAAGGCCGGGGTACCCGGGATTCGCGCCAGACGGGACGACGCCATGTTCATCACCTCCGCCGAACTCGCCGCCGAAGCCGGTATCCGCCACGCCTTCTTCACACGCGAGGGCGGCGTCTCGACGGGCATCTACGCTTCGCTCAACGGCGGGCTCGGCTCCTCGGATGATCCGGCTGCGGTGCGGGACAACYGGGCGCGGATGGCGCGGCATCTCCATGTCGAGCCCGACCAGCTCGTCAGCGTGCATCAGGTGCATTCACCCGATGTCGCCGTTGTCACCGGCCCTTGGCAAAGCGAAAAACCCCGGGTGGATGCGATGGTGTCGATCTCGCAGAATGTCGCGCTCGGCATTTCGACGGCCGATTGCGGGCCGATTCTCTTCGCCGACAGCGAGGCACGTGTCATCGGCGCCGCCCATGCCGGCTGGAAGGGCGCCTTCGGCGGCGTCGTCGGCGCGACCGTGAAGGAGATGGAAAAGCTCGGCGCCCGGCGCGAGCGCATCCTTGCCGTGCTCGGGCCGACGATCAGCGCGGCGGCCTATGAGGTCGGGCCGGAATTCATCGAGCGCTTCAAGGCCGAGAACCGGACCTATTCGCGCTTCTTCACGCCATCCGAGCGCGCGGCCCATGCGATGTTCGACCTGCCTGCCTTCATCAGGCTCAAGGCGCAGGAAGCTGGCATCGGCCGATTCGTCGATCTCGGACTGTGCACCTATGGCGACGAGCGGCGCTTCTTCAGCTATCGGCGCACGACGCATCGCGGCGAGCCCGATTACGGCCGGCTGATCTCGGCGATCACCCTCGACTGAACAGGAAGCGGTTGAGGAAACCGCCGCGCCGCTTGCCGACAACCCCAGGTCGAGGCATCATCGTCGGTGCAAGCTGGCTGGAATGCATCGCTTCCCCGGCTCAGAGACGTTCTTGGCGCGGTGCATTCATCTGCGGGGGCCGATATGGAACAAATCCTGATGAACCTGATCGCGGGTGCGATCGGTGGCAACGCGGCCGGCAAGGCCACTCCCAGCTTCGATCTCGGGACTTTGGGCAACACGATTTCCGGGCTGGTCGGCGGCGGCGTGCTCGGCCAGCTCATCCCCCTGGTGCTGCCGGCCATCAGCGCGGCCGCGCAAGGCGGAAACCTCAGCGTCGGCGGCATTCTCACCAACCTGATCGGCGGCGGCGTCGGCGGCGCGGTCCTGACCGCGATCATCGGCGCCGTGAAGAACAAGGCGGCCTGAGGGCGCCGGCACATCGGCGTCCCCGTTCGGGGACGCTGCGCGGAGCGGGGTTGCGCGGCCAGGCGTTGCGCAACCGCAGGGACGGCTGCGAAGCTGCGGCGTTTCCGCTGCTCCTGCCGGGTGTCCCGTCGTGCCACGCTCAATCCAATATTACTTCTCGCTGCATTCGCCCTGGACCTATCTGGGCAACGAGCTCTTCCACGAGATCGCGCGCAGGCATGGCGCGAGCATCGTCTACCGCCCAATGCCGCTGCGCTCGGTCTTCGACGAGACCGGCGGATTGCCGCTGCCGAAGCGGCATCCCGTCCGCCAGCGCTATCGCCTGGTCGATCTGCAGCGCTGGCGCGAGCGGCGCGGGCTGCCGCTCGTGCTCGAGCCGAAGCATTTCCCGTTCGATCCCTCGCTGGCGGATCGCGTCGCTGTCGCGATCCTCGCGGCCGGCGCCGATCCGGCCGGCTTCATCGCCGATGTGATGGCCGGCGTCTGGGCGCGCGAGGAGGATATGCGGGAACCGGAGGCGATTCGGGCCTGCGCGGTGCGTGCGGGCTTCGATAGCGAGGCCCTGCTGGCGCAGGCCGCGAGCGAGACCGTGCGGCAACGCTATGAGGCGACGCTCTCGGAGGCCGTGGCGGCCGGTGTCTTCGGCGCGCCGAGCTATGTGCTCGACGGCGAGGTGTTCTGGGGGCAGGATCGGCTCGAACTGCTCGACTCGGCGCTGTCGAGCGGTCGTGCGCCTTACCGGCCGGACGGCGCGGTCTGATCAGTCGACGATATCGGGCGTGCGCCAGCCCAGATGCTGGCCGGCATCGACGGCGATCATCTGCCCGGTCACCGAGCGGGCACGGGCCAGATACAGCACTGCCTCGGCGATCTCCTCCGCGGCGACGCGGTGGCCGAGCAGCGTCGCCGCCGCTTCCTGCTCCATCAGCCGCTGTCCGTCATGCGGGTTGGGAAAGGTCGGGCCGGGGCCGACGGCGTTGACCCGGATGCGCGGCGCCAGCGCCTGGGCCAGCGTGACGGTCGCCGTCAGCAGGGCGGCCTTGGTCAGCGTGTAGGAATAATATTGCGGCGTCAGCTTCCAGACGCGCTGGTCGACAATGTTGACGACCGCCCCGTTCGCATCCGGCGGCAGGCGCTCGGCCATGGCGCCGATCAGCAGGGACGGCGCCCGCAGGTTGACCGCGAACTGACGATCCCAGATCGCGACGTCGAGCGAGCGCACATCGTCGATAACGAAGCTCGAGGCGTTGTTGACCAACAGCGTGACCGGCCCGAGCGCGGCTTCGACCGACGGCAGCAGAGCGCGAACCGCTTCGGCATCGGCGAGATCCGCCTGAAAGACGCCGCAGGAGCGCCCCGCGGCCGTCAGGCGATTCGCCAGTTCCTGCGCTTCGCCRCGGCCGCTGCCGTGATGGATCGCAACGGCATAGCCGGCATCCGCCAGCCGCTCGACGATGGCGCGCCCGATTCGCCGCGCCCCGCCGGTGACGAGCGCGACCTCAGTCATCGGTCGCGCGTTTGCCGGCGGAAGCGCCCGGCGGCGTGATGCCAGCGTCGCGCTGCAGGCGTCTTTCCCAATGCTTGGCGGCGCGCAGGTAGCGGTAGAAGGCGAAGTTCATCGCGGTCATGAAGCCGTAGAGCCCGCGCAGCGCGTGCCGGCGGCCGATATAAGCCTTGATGAAGTTCGCCGGGAACTCGGCGAGGAGGCGGAAGACCGAAATGGTCTCTCCGCGCGCGTCGAGGTCGTCCGCCTGAGCGTCGCTATAGGCGTTGAGCTTCTCCATCTGCTCGCCGAGCGAGCGCACCGAGAAGTGATGGATCGTGCCCTTCAGCTTGCCGACCCGCGCATCGGGCTCGAGATCGACGCGATCATGGACCGGGGAGAGCGAGTAGCGTCCCTTCGACTTGCGGTAGAGCCGGACGGGCGCCAAGGCATAGGCGAAACGATGCGGGGCCTTCTCGCCAGGGAAAATCTCCGCGATTCGCGTCTTGTAGGCGTCGGCCGGCGGCATCCCGGTCTGGAACAGGGCCCCGATCTCGGCAGCGAGATCGGGGGGCAGCACCTCGTCCGCATCGAGATTGAGCAGCCAATCATGGCGGCACTGATCCTCGGCGAAGCGCTTCTGGCGGCCATATCCGGGCCATGGATTGAAGATGACGCGAGCGCCGAGCGCCTCCGCCACGGCCTGCGTGCCATCGGTCGAGCCGGAGTCCACCACGACGATGTCGTCGCTCAGGGCGCGGGCCGCCGTGATGGTGTGGCCGATACGGTCGGCTTCGTTCAGCGCGATGATGAAAATGGAAAGAGGCGGCACGGTCTCGTTCGATCCCTGAGATTTCAACGCTTAAGCACGCTTGACGAAGGGCGGCAAGACGAGTGTGCCGAGGTTCTTCGCGCATGAAAAAAGATTCGTACCGGTCGAGGAACCTTGCGCAAGCGGGGGCGTTTCTCGACCGGTTCTCCATGGCCGCCGAGATGCCAGCGGCGTTCTATTAGTATTCGATTTACCATGCTGGCTTTCACGGCCGTGGTTAACTCGGCTTTACCTATTTGCATTCAGTTATCGCATTCGTGCCGCATTTCTGCCGCGGTCTGCAAGGTAGATGTGCTTCCGGTGCAACAGACAAAAGCGACGACAGGTTCTATACCATCGTCATCGAAATCACCCGCCGGGCTTTCCGGCGACCGCGACGACTAAGGAGTTTGTCATGAAGAAGTATCTGCTCGCGAGCGTTGCCGCTTTCGGCATCATCGCTGCCGGCGCCGCCTCGGCTGCCGACCTGCCGTCGCGCAAGGGCCCGGTCGCTGCCCCGGTCTACATCCCGCCGGTTTTCACCTGGACCGGTTTCTACGTCGGTGGCAACGCCGGCTACGGCTGGGGCAACGTGAACGCCAACGGCTTCACCAACGTTGGTGACGTCGATGGTTTCACCGGCGGTGGCCAGATCGGCTACAACTACCAGATGGGCCAGTTCGTGCTCGGCCTCGAAGCCGACCTGCAGTACGCTGACCTGAGCAGCGGCAACAGCTTCAGCGGCATCAACGTCAAGACCGACTACTTCGGCACGGTCCGTGGCCGCGTCGGCGTCGCCTTCGACCGGTTCCTGCCCTACATCACCGGTGGTTGGGCTTACGGCAACGTGAAGACCTCGATCCCGGGTCTCGGCTTCTCGTCCGACAAGACCCACACCAACGGCTGGGTCATCGGTGGTGGTCTTGAGTACGCTGTCACCAACAACATCATCGCCGGCGTCGAGTACCTCTACGTCGACCTCGGTGAGAAGAGCGTGCTCGCCGGCTCGGGCACCAAGGTCGGCACCGACTTCTCGGTCGTCCGCGCCCGCCTGAGCTACAAGTTCTGATCCGATCACATCGGATTTGAGCAACCCGGTGGCCTCGGCCACCGGGTTTTTTGTTGTGCGCGAGACATGCGCTTCGACAAAGCCACAAGAATAAAGCCCGGCGCTTTCGCGAGCGCCGGGCTTCTTTCGATCGGGGGAGCGTTGGCGAGCAGAGCAGGACCGTCTTGGAGCACGCCGATTGATACAGAGCTACGTGGTCATCCCGGGCTTGACCCGGGATCCCCGCCGGAGCGTCCGATCAAGGTTCAGGCATGGATCCCGGCTCTTTGCTTCGCTCCGGCTGGGATGACCCGCGTTTCCATGAAACGCAGCAGACACTAGCCCTTGAAGCGCGTGCTTTCGAAAGCCGGGACGCGGGCCGCGAAATCATCGAGCCAGGCGACCAGCTTGGGATAGTCGGCGCGCCAAGTGCCCGCGAAGCGTAGATCGAGATAGCCGAGCGCGCAGGCGAGCGCGATCTCGCCGATGCGCGGGCGGTTGGTGAAGGCGGGCGGGGCCGTCTCCAGCGTGGCGAGTGCCCGCGAGACCTTGCCGGTCTGATGGGCGAGCCAGTCGGCGTTGCGGCCCGCTTCCGGCCGGAAGCGTCCCTCATAGACTTGCAGCAAGGCCGCGTCGCAGATGCCATCGGCGAGGGCCTGCAGGCGGAGCTGAGCGAAGCGGGCCTCGCCGGCCGGGATGAGCTTTCCGCCGCCGGCGAGATGGTCGAGATACTCGACGATCACGCGCGAATCGAACAGCGTCATGCCGTCTTCCAGCACGAGTGTCGGAATCTTGCCGAGCGGATTCTGCCGGCGCAGCGGCTCCGCCGGATCGGTGGTGTCAGCCACGACGATCTCGATACGGTCCATCAGGCCGAGTTCGAGGGCCGCGATCTTGACCTTGCGGCCGAAGGGCGAGGCGGGGGAGGAGCGCAGGACGAGCATCGGTCGGGAATCCTGGAGGAAAAGGAGAGGGCGGTCAGCCGTCGGAGCGGATCGGCTCGCATAGATAGCGCGGCCGCTGGCCCTGCGCGAGCCGCTCGGTCAGCGCGGGCAGCAAGATCTGCATCTCCTCGGCGAGCTTCCAGGGCGGATTGGCGATCAGCAGGCCGGTGGCGCCGAGACCGCCGGCGGCTTCGGGGCGATCGACATCGATCTCCAGCCGCAGCAGGCGGCCGATGCCGGCATCCAGCACCTCCTCCATCATCGTCTCGACGGCGCGCCGGTCCTTGATCGGATACCAGAGCAGGTAGATTCCCGTCGGCCATTTGCGATGGGCGGCGATGAACTGCGTGGTCAGCGTGGCAAATTCGTCCTTCTCCTCGAAGGGCGGGTCGATCAGCACGAGGCCGCGCCGTTCCTTCGGCGGGGTGTTGGCGCGCAGCGCCGTCCAGCCGTCGATGGCCAGAGCCTTGCTCCGCGAATCGCGCCCCAGCACCTCGGCGAGCCTGCGATAGGTCGGCGGATGGAGCTCGGCGGCGATCAGCCGGTCGAACGGGCGCATGGCGTGGCGGCAGAACCAGGGCGAGCCCGGATAGGCATCCGGCCCATGCTCGGCGCGGACCGCGGCAAGGACTGCCCGGTAGGGCGCGAGCAGCGCCTCGGCGGCGGGGGCAAGCGGCGAGCGGTCGAGCCGCGCCACGCCATCCTTCCATTCATGCGTCCGCAGCGCCTCTTCCGAGCCGAGATCGTAGCGGCCGACGCCGGCATGGGTGTCGATGACGCGATAAGGCGTCGGCTTGGCGTCGAGATGCAGCAGGATGCGCGCAAGGACGGCGTGCTTCAGCACATCGGCGAAATTTCCGGCATGGAAGCCGTGGCGGTAGTTCATGCGCCGCTTCTAGAGCATCCGCCCGAAAAGTGGGATGCGGTTTTCGGAGACGCGGAGGCGATAATCCGTGTCAGCGCGGCGCGACGACGGTGAGCTCGCGCGCCCGGCAGCCAGAACGGTCGACCTCCTGGCAGGTGCGGAAGTCGCGCAGATCCTTGCTGAGGCAGATGCGGACCTCCTGCAGCACGCCGCGCTTGCAGGAGACGGACATCATGTCCGTGCGCAGGCCTGGATTGGCGGCGACGAAGGCGCGTTCGAGGTCGAGGACCGTCCAGCTCTGGTCGCTGTCGGCCTTGGCGAGGGCCGGCGGGACGACGACCTTGTCGCGGGCGCGGCGGGCGTCGCGGAAATAATCGGCAGGGCTGGATCCGGAGCAGGTGCCGTGCTTGCGCCACTCGTAGCGGGCAAGGCCCTCGGTCGGATAGACGCCCTCCGCCTCCGTCATCGCCATGCGCGAGGGCGACCGGCCGGAGGGGCCGCAATCGCTCGGAAAGCCGCGCTCATATTGCGGCCAGAGGCCGTGAACGACGAAGCGCAGGCCACTGCCCCCGGCGCATTGCTCGCGATTGCGCGTGCGGTCGCCATCGAGCTCGCAGAAGCCCGGGGACCAGGAGAGCGCAAGCACATAGAAATCGAAGTCACCCGGCGCGCCGCCGCGCTGGCCGAAGCCTTGCGCCTGCGCGGCGCCGGCAAGGCAGAGCCAGGCGAAGGCCGCCAGGGCGATGCGCCCGATCATCGCAGGACGCTCAGGGCCGGGCCATCTTGCAGTCGGGCGCGTAGGAGCGCTCCCTGTCGAGACCGGCGACGCACCAGTTCACGTTCCAGGTCATGCCGAACAGGCCGAGATTTTCGCGGACCGAGTAATCGACACGGTGATAGATGCCGTTGTTCAGCAGCAGGCGGGCCGAGCAGAAGCGCCGCGGAATGAAGTCGGCGCCCCAGGGGCGGAAGCCGAGCTGCGCGATGCGGTCATAGGAGAGCGCCCGCAGCGGTCCCCAGAACTTGGCCTCGCGCGAATCGAACCAGCTCGACAGATGGGAGAGCACCGCCGGGTCGTCGCAGCCCGGCAGATTGCCGTACATGGGGATGATGCGCGCCTCGGCGCGGTCCGGCGGCGCGACATAGCGACCTCCGGCCGCCTCGGCGGCACTGAGGCCCGCCAGGCAGGCGAGCGAGACAAGGGCGGTACGGAGCAGGGCGCGGCGCATGGAATCAGGCCTCGTAAAGGCAGAACGCTGGTTACGCTTACGATGGCTCTCCGCCCGGCAAGGGTCAAGGCATCGCGCTTCGCGAGGCCGCGATGCTGCGTGGCCGTGGCATTTCGGCCCGCCCGCCGGCCAGCCTTGCGTTCGGCGTAGGGCGCGGGCAGCGCGCGCGGGCTGGCCGGACAGGCCAGCTTGGGTGACAATCGCGGCAACGAGGGAGGTAACATGGACGATTGCTTCGACGACCCCGCAGCGCGCATCGAGGATGCCGCCTCGCTGCGCAGCCGTATCGGCCCCGTGAATCCGGTGGCGGCGAGCAAGGTGCTCGACCGGCTCGACCGCTTCTGCCGCGACTTCATCGCGCTCTCGCCCTTCCTGGTGCTTGCAAGCAGCGACGGCGAGGGTGGGGTGGATGCGAGCCCGCGAGGCGATGGGCCCGGCTTCGTGCGCGTGCTCGACGAGCGGACGCTGCTCATCCCCGACCGACGCGGCAACAATCGCGTCGACAGCTTCGGCAATGTCCTGGCCTCGCCGGGCGTCGGCATCGTCTTCATGGTGCCGGGCATCAACGAGACGCTGCGGGTCAACGGCAAGGCGCTGATGACGCGCGATGCCGAGCTGCTCGCCCCCTCGACGGTGCAGCAGCGGCCGCCGCTGACCGGGCTGATCGTGACGGTCGAGGAGGCTTATTTCCACTGCGGCAAGGCGCTGATCCGCGCGAAGCTGTGGGACCCGTCCAGCCAGGTGCCGCGCCACAGCTTCCCGACGCTCGGCCGCATCGTCGCCGAGCAGACCCGGATGGTCGAGGCCGAGGAAGCCGATCGCAATCTCGAAGAGGCCTATCGCAGCCGCCTCTATTGAGGCGGCTGCTCTTCGTCAGAAGGAGGCTTCGAGCATCGCGGCATAGTCGGCCGCCGTCGCCGGGCGCGGATTGGTCGCGCTCGAATGGTCCAGCGTCGCGGCCTCGGCGATCGCCGGGATGACGCTGCGCGGCGCGCCCATCGCCGTGAGGGTGGCGGGCATGCCGAGGCTGGCGACCAGCTTCGCGATCCAGTCGGCCAAGTCGGTGTCCGGGGCGAGGCCGAGCACGCGCCGGATCTCGGCATATTTCGCTTCAGCGGAGGGGGCGTTGAAGCGCAGCACGGCCGGCAGCAGCACGGCGTTGAGTGTGCCGTGATGCAGCGAGACCTCCTTCAATCCGCCAAGCGGGTGCGAGAGGGCGTGAACGGCGCCGAGTCCCTTCTGGAAGGTCATGCCGCCTTGCAGGGCGGCCATCATCATCTCCTTGCGGGCCTCGCGGTCGGAGCCGTCCTTCACGGCGCGGCCGATATGGGCGACGGCGCGCCGGAGGCCGTCGAGCGCGATCGCCTCGGCCGGCGGGTTCTCGCGCGGGCTGAGATAGGTCTCGATGCAGTGGGTGACGGCGTCCATGCCGGTGGCGGCGGTGAGCCAGGCCGGCAGGCCCATGGTCAATTCAGGATCGCAGATGGCGAGGCGCGGGATCAGATGCGGCGAGATGAAGCCGAGCTTGCGCCCATCCTTCAGCGTGATCAGCGCGGCGCGGCCGACCTCGCTGCCGGTGCCGGAGGTGGTGGGGATCGCGACAACCGGCGCGACCCCGGCCGTGACCTTGGGAATACCGCCGAGGATGGCCGCATAGGTTTCCAGCGGGCCGTCATGGGTGGCGAGCAGGGCGACGCCCTTGGCGAGGTCGAGGGGCGAGCCGCCGCCGATGGCGACGAGGCCRTCGCAGCCATGCTGGCGATAGAGCGCCAGCGCCGCTTCCACCGCCTCCTCGGTCGGGTTTGTGGGGGTGTCGCCGAAGACGGGCGCGTTCTTCAGAACGCCGGCATGCCGGCTCACCGCGTCGACGAGGCCGGCGGCGACGATGCCCTTGTCGGCGACGATCAGCGGCCTGGCGATGCCGAGCCCGGCCAGATCGGCCTCGATGCCGGCGATCTCGCCGAAGCCGAACTTGATCGTCGTGAGATAGGTGATCAGCGCCATGGTTTCCTCCGGCCCCGGATTCGGTCCGCTTCGCGAGCGCGGCAGGGCATCGGGCATTCTTGGCCTGCCATGCGGGTCGGTGCCAAGCCCGTCGCTACGAACTCAGCGCAGGGCGGTCAGGCGACAAGCGGGGCCGCGCGTCGCAAGGCTAGTCGGCGGGATGTCTCAGGCGCTGCCGGCATGTGCGCTCCGATCGCGGGATGCGGCTCGGCCGGCGATGCCCGCCGCGCGCCGCTCCAGCAGCATCAGCGCGAGGCCGGCTGCGACGATCAGGGCGGCGCCGCACAGCATCAGCGGCGTCGGCCAGTCGCCGAAGAACAGCCAGCCGAAGAGCAGGGCCCAGATGATGAAGGTGTATTGATAGGGCGCGACCACCGACGCCTCGGCGAGCTTGAGCGCGCGCGTGACGCACAGATGTCCCAGCAGGGCGACGATGCCGAGCAGGCCGAGCAGGGCGAAATCGCGCGGGGTGGGCATCACCCAGCCGAGCGGCAGCAGGGCCGTGCCGAGGAGCAGCGAGCCGAAGGTCTGCCAGGCGACCAGCGTGACGTCGGGCGTGCCGCGCAGCTTGCGCCCCGCGATCAGCAGCGCTGCGAAGAGCACGCTGCCGGTCAGCGCCAGCAGCGCCGGGGGCGAGAAGCTCGCGCCCGATGGCGCCAGCGCCAGCGAGACGCCGAGGAAGCCGAGGCCGGCGGCGGCCCAGCGAGCGGGGTCGACACGCTCGCCGAGCAGCAGAGCCGCGAGCAGGACGGCCCAGACCGGCGCGGCCATCCAGAGCGTCATCGTATCGGCCAGCGGCAGATGCGCGACGCAGACATAGAAGAGCGTCGATTCGGTCGCGCCGATCGCCATGCGCAGAAGCTGCAGGCGCGGGCGCTCGGGCCGCAAGGTGCGGCGGATGCCCTGCCTGAGGATGAAGGGCGCGAGCACGAGCAGCGCGGCGGCGCTGCGAAGCAGCATGAGCTGGCCGGGCGTGTAGGTCGAAACCAGCCATTTCCCCATCACGTCGTTGAGGGAGAACAGCAGGATTCCGAACAGCATCACAGCGATGCCGGTCAGGGATGCGTTGCGGGGGATCATGATGGGCAGGGTTCCTCGGGCGCGCTTCCACTGGCCCAGGCGCCGCGCACTGGCAACCCCGGCAGACGGCATGGCGCCATGCAGGCCATAATTTAATTGTTGACTTAATTAAGTGAATGATGAATTATCAGTCCATGGATCGTTTTGCCGCCCTCGCCGAACCGACACGCCGCCAGATCGTAGAGATGCTGGGAGAGAGGCCGCTGGCCGCGGGTGAGATTGTGGCGCGATTCCAGATGAGCGCGCCGGCTGTCTCGCAGCACCTCAAGGTGTTGAAGGAAGCGGGGCTCGTGCGGGTCGAGGTGGCCGGGCAGAGGCGGATCTACAGCCTCGATCCGGCTGGGCTCGACGCCTTCGAGGCCTGGGTGCGCAAGGTGCGCGGCTTCTGGGGCGCGCATCTCGATCTGCTGGAGAAAGAACTGGCAAAGCCCGATGCGGGCGAGGGAGAGTAGCCATGAGCGCGTATGGTGTTGTTCTGGAAAGCGGCGCGGTGCGTTTCGAGCGATTGCTGCCGGGGCCGATCGAACGGGTCTGGGCCTATGTCACCGAAGGCGACAAGCGGGCGACATGGTTCTGCGGCGGCGATGTCGAGCCGCATGTCGGCGGCGAGGTCGCGCTGTTCTTCAAGCATTCGCGGATCACCGACGAGCCGCCGCCGGAAAGTGCCCGCAAGATGAACGACGAGGGCAAGCTGATGACCGGCACGGTCACGGCCTGGGAGCCGCCGTATCGCTTCGCCTTCAACTGGACCGGCATGGGCGATCCGGATTCGGATGTCGAATTCGCGCTGTCGCAGGCTGGCGACAAGGTCCGCCTCGTGCTGACGCATCGCCGGCTGGCGACGAAGGACCGGATGGCGATGGTCTCGAGCGGCTGGCATCTGCATCTGGGCCTGCTCGAGGATCAGCTCACCGGCGCCAGGCCGCGCGGCTTCTGGTCCGTGCATGAGCGGCTCCAGGCCGAATATGCCGAGCGGCAGAAGGACGCGTCGATCTGATCGGGCGCCGCTGCCCGCGTGAAGAAGGCTCGGCACTCGCCGGGCCTTCCCGCAAGCCGGGGCTCACGCCGCCGATGGCGTCGCCTGGACTCGCCGCTGGCGCAGGACATCCGCGATGAAGAGGCGCGACAGCGCGTGATAGAGCGGCTCCCGCGTGATCAGCCGCGCGGTCCCGTAGCAATTTCGCCAGGAAGAAGGAGGCCGGTAGCGGCGTGCCTTCGATGGCGCTGCGCGCCTGGGCGTAACCCGTGCCGAAGGTCGTTCCGTCCGAGGCGACGCCGATGACGGCGACGAAGCAGCCGGCGGCGACAGCGACGATCAAGGTGCGCCGGAGCGGGGTCGCGGCCCGCCAACGTCGGATACGCCGCGTCAGCGCGACCATGACGCTGCTGAAACAGGCCCCGAAAGCGCCGCCGAGGACGCCGCAGCAGAGCACCAGCAGCCCGTCGCGCCTGAGTTCGGCCGTCGCGTTGGTGAAGCCGAAATAGGTGTAGTTCCCGACGATGGCCAACGAGGCGAGGCCGGCGATGATGACCGCCGAGAGCACGATGCCGTTGGTACGGGCCTGGTAGGTCCGGCTCATCTCCTCGATGGCGAAGACGATGCCGGCGAGCGGCGTGTTGAATGCCGCGGCGATGCCGGCGGCAGAGCCGGCCAGGATGAGGCCGCGCGCCTGCAC
>NZ_JBFRDQ010000027.1:0-28106 GCF_052113865.1 Allobosea sp. TAB14
GCATCTGGTCGAGCCAGCGGCCATGCTTGAAGCCGACCTTCTCGGCGACCCCGATCAGCCGGAAACCCGCCTTCTCATGCAGGCGCCGCGAGCCGATCGAGGCGCCGGTGCCGTCGCCGATGACGGCGATCATCTGGCGGAAGCCGCGCTTCGTGCACTCCGCGATCAGCGCATCGAGCAGCAGGCTGCCGATCCCGAGCCCCTGCGCGGCAGGCGCGAGGTAGATCGAGTTCTCGACAGTGGCGCGATAGGCCGGGCGGGGGCGGTAGGCCCCGGCATAGGCATAGCCGAGCAGGGCGCCATCGCGCTCGGCGGCGAGATAGGGATAACCGCCGGCCAGGGTCGCTTCGAGGCGGCGCAGCATCTCGGCCTCGCCCGGCGGGTCGAGTTCCCAGGAGGCGGTGCCGTTGCACACCGCATGGGCATAGATCGCCGCGATAGCGGGAATGTCGACAGGGGCGGCCGGGCGGATCGAAGGCAGTGTCATGCCTGCAGATTGAGCAACGGCCGTGCCAAAACAAATGCCCCGGCCTTGCGGCCGGGGCATGTCGGCTCCGTGGAAGGAGCAGGTCCGTCTCGCTCGCTTACTCGCGGTTGCCGAGCAGCGAGAGCAGGAACTGGAACATGTTGACGAAGTTCAGGTACAGCGACAGCGCGCCGTTGACCGAAAGCTTCGCGGCTTCCTCGGGGTTCATGTCCGAGGAGAGGTACATCTCCTTCAGACGCTGGGTGTCCCAGGCGGTGAGGCCGGCGAAGATGCCGACGCCGACCAGCGAGATCACGAAGCCGAGCCCGCTCGAGGCGAGGAAGATGTTCACCAGCGAGGCCAGGATCAGGCCGATCAGGCCCATGACCAGGAACGAGCCCATGCCCGACAGCGACTTGCTGGTGGTGTAGCCGTAGAGGCTGAGGCCACCGAAGGCCGCCGCCGTGATGAAGAACACCTGCACCACCGAGGCGCCGGTGTAGCGGATCAGCAGCGTCGACATCGAGACGCCCATGACCGCCGCGAAGGCGAAGAACATGGAACGGGCCGAGGAGGCCGACATCCGGTCAATCCGGAACGAGAAGAAGAAGATGAAGGCCAGCGGCGCGAGCGCGAACACCCACATCAGCGGCGTGCCGTACATCAGCTGGCCGAAGGAGGTGAGATAGGTGTTGCCGATACGCGCGACGGCGTTGGCCTGGTCGGTGACGGCCATCTTGTTGACGCCCAGCGCGAACAGCGCCGAGATCGCCAGACCGATCACCATGTTGTTGTAGACGCCGAGCATGAACGAGCGCAGGCCCTGATCCATCTCGACGGCGCTGGTCTGCTGTGCGCGGCCGGCACCCCAGACTGGAGCATTGCGGTCGAAGTTGCTCATCGAGCGAGTTTCCCCTGACGTAGTTTCGGACGACGGAAGGCACGCAACGCCACCCGTCCTCGCGCACAATCATCGCGATGGAGGGAATATGAGGGGGTTTCGCCTTCCTTACAAGAGCCGGCCATGGTTAAGGCCGGTTCGAGCATAGAAGTTCGGCCGGCGCCGCATGCAGAATTACAGGATTTTAATGTCTATCCCGGTGATGGTTCGGTCAGTCATCATAAATTCCTGAGATGAGAAGCCGGCGCTTTCGACAGTATTTTTATCGTACCGACGAGCCCGAACAGGACGGTAACCACGATGGCGGCAGTCGCAGCCAGTAAAGCACCGGTCGGATCACTGACGAATTCGATGCGCATCACTTGCGTGACGACACCCCAGCCGGCCGCAGTACCCGCGACAACGCCGAACAGCGCCGCGACCAGTCCGATGGCGGCGTATTCAAGGGCGTACGACGAAAGTATAAAGCGACGGGTCGCGCCGAGGGTCTTCAGGATCATCGCGTCATAGAGCCGCGCCCTCTGTCCGGCCGCCAGCGCGCCACCCAGAACCAGCAGGCTGGCGGCGATGGCGAGGCCCGAGGCGCCGCGGATCGCGGTGGCGAGCTGTTCGACGATGGTGTTGACCGCCTCCAGCGCATCCTTGACCCGCACGGCGGTGACGGCCGGGAACTCGGTTGCGAGCCGGCGCATCAGAGCGGGGTCGCCGGAGCCGTTGCCATTCGGGGCCGCGGTGATGGTGGCGAGATCGGTATGCGGGGCGCCCGCGAAGGTGTTGGGCGAGAACACCATGACGAAATTGATGCCGAAGGAACGCCAGTCGATGCTGCGGAAATTGGCGACGCGGGCAGTGATGCTGCGCCCGAGCACGTTGACGGTGAGCCGGTCACCGATCTTGAGGCCGATGCCGGCGGCGTTCTGCGCGTCGAAGGACACCAGCGGCTCGCCCTTGTAGTCGGCCGGCCACCATTCTCCCGCTGCGATCTTCGAGCCCTCGGGAAGGCCCGCCGCATAGGTGATGCCGCGGTCGCCATCGAGCACCCAGGCGGATTGCTCGCTCGCCTTGACGTCCTCGGCGCGGGTGTCGTTCACCGCCAGGATGCGCCCGCGCATCATCGGCACGCGCTCGACGGCCGCGCCCGGTCTTTCCTGCGCGAGGAAAGCGTCGAAGCGAGCGGAATCTCGGCTGGGGATGTCGAGGAAGAAGAAGCTCGGCGCCTTGGCCGGCAGCGCGCCGGTGAGCTGGCGCGTCAGGCTGACATCGATGAAGGCGAGCGCGGAGAGCAGGGCGACGCCCAAGCCCAGCGAAAGCACCAGCGACGGGGTCAGGGCGCCCGGGCGATGGCTGTTGGCGAGCGCCATCCTGAGCGACGGGCTGCGCGGGCGGGGCAGGCGGCGGGCGAGCGCCATCAGTCCGACCGAGACTCCGCGCAAGAGCACGAAGACGCCGAACATGACGCCGATATAGATCAGCGCGATGCGCCGGTCATAGGCAAAGCCGAGCGCGACGCCGACCAATCCGGCCAGCGCCAGCAGGCAGAGAACAAGGTAGATCGCGCGCGGACGACGCGGATCGGGCTCGACCTGGTCGCGGAACAGGGCCGAGACCGGCACGTCATGGGCGCGGCCGAGCGGGATGATGGCGAAGACCAGGGCCGTCAGCAGGCCGTAAAGCGCGGCGATGGCGAGCTCTCCAGGCGCCAGCGTCGGCTCGAAGGGCACGGGCAGGATGCTTTGCAGCACGGCGCCGAGCGCGAAGGGTGCGGCAGCGCCGAGCATGAGGCCGATCGCCGTGCCGATGGCCGCGACCAGCATCACCTCGGTCAGATGGATCGCGACGACGCGCCCGCCGGTGGCGCCGACGGCTTTCATGGTGGCGAAGTCGAGCTTCTTGGCCTCGACGAAGCGGCGCACCGCATTGGCGACGCCGACGCCGCCGACCAAGAGGGCGGTGAGGCCGACCAGCGTCAGGAACTGGGTGAAGCGTTCGAGATTGCGCTGGAAGCTCGGCGCGGCATTGGCGCGGGAGCGGATTTCCCAGCCGGCGTCGCGCTGCTGCGTGCCGGCATCCGCGATCAGCCTGTCGAGATCGGCGTCACCAGACGCAGCCTGCGGCAGTTGGAGGCGGTAAGTCCAGCGGATCAGGCTGCCGGGCTGGATCAGGCCGGTGGCGCGCAGCGCGTCCTGCGAGATGAGGAGGCGCGGTCCGAAGCCGACTCCGGCGGCGATCTTGTCGGGCTCGGAGACGAGATTGGCGCGGAGCTGGATCTTCGCGCCGCCGACCGTGACGGTGTCGCCGGGCTTGAGGTCGAGCCGGCCGAACAGGATGGGGTCGGCGACCGCGCCATAGGCACCGTCGCGCTCGCCGAGCAGGCCGGCGATCGGCTGCCGAGGGTCGGTCTCGACCGTGCCGATGCTGGGATAACCGGCATCGACGGCCTTGATCTCGACAAGGGCCGCGCCCTTCTCGCCGGCATTGGCCATGGCGCGCATCGTGGCGATGGTCGACACCGTGCCGCGAGCCGTCAGGAAGGTGAGCTCCTGCGGTGTCGCCTCGCGCTGGATCAGGCTGAAGGAGGCGTCGCCGCCGAGGATGCGCCGTCCTTCGCGCGCCAGCCCCTCGGTGAGGCCGCGCGAGGCGGAGGCGACGGCGGCGATGGTCATCACGCCCAGCGCCAGGCAGGCGATGAAGACGCCGAAGCCGCGCAGGCCGGCGCGCAGATCGCGCAGGGCCAGGCGCAGCGACAGGCTGAAGCCGAGGGAGGAGCGGGCGGGCGGGCCGCCGAGCGGCTTGACGGGCGCGTGCATCGTCAGATGTCCGCCATCGCGTCTTCTTGCTCGATCACGCCGGAGCGCAGGCGGACGGTGTGGTCGCAAAGCGCCGCGAGCGAGAGGTCGTGGGTGACGAGCACGAGGGTGGCGCCSCGCTCGCGSYKCAGSGCGAAGATCAGRTCGACGATSGAGCGGCCGGTSSYCTCGTCSAGATTGCCGGTCGGTTCGTCGGCGACGAGRATKGCCGGATCRGGCGCGACGGCSCGMGCGATSGCGACGCGCTGCTGCTCGCCACCGGAAAGCTGCGCCGGATAATGGTCCATGCGGTGGCCGAGGCCGACATTGCGGAGTTCGGCCTCGGCGCGGGCGAAGGCGTCGGGGGTGCCGGCAAGCTCGAGCGGCAGCGCCACGTTCTCACGCGCCGTCATGGTCGGCACGAGATGGAAGGACTGGAAGACGATGCCGATACGCCGGCCGCGGAAGACCGCGAGCCCGTCCTCGTCGAGCTGGCCGAGATCCTGCCCCGCGACCTTGACGATGCCGGAATCGGGGCGCTCCAGCCCGGCCATGGTCATCAGCAGGGTCGACTTGCCGGAGCCGGAAGGGCCGACGAGGCCGGACGCCTCGCCATCGGGCAGCGACACCGAGACGCCTTTCAGGATATGGACGCGAGCGGCTCCGCGCCCCAAACTTAAATGCACATCCTGCAACTCGATCGCCGGGGCGGCCTTTTCGCTCATCACGCCATGATCCTGACTTACGCTTCCATCGCCGTCCCGGCCGGGACCTCGTCGCGGCCCCTGCGGAGCCGTGAGGTGCCGAGGCGGGGCTTGCGCCGATATGGGCGCGGTTTCGCAGTTGTCCAATCGCTTGCGGCGATTTTCACGCTGATCGCCCTCACCTTGATGGTGGCTGCTCCGATGGCCTTCGCCCAGGCCGCGACCCCGGTTCCTCCGGCCGGAAAGACGCTCAAGCTCGTTGCGTTCGGCGATTCGCTCTCGGCCGGCTACAACCTGCCGGGCAGCGCCGCCTTCCCTGCCGTTCTGGAGCAAGCGCTGCGCCAGAAGGGCATCGCTGTCGAAATTGTGAATGCCGGCGTTTCCGGCGACACGACGCAGGGCGGGTTGGAGCGGCTCGACTGGTCGGTGCCTGACGGGACCGATGGCGTCATCCTCGAACTCGGCGCCAACGATGCCCTGCGCGGTGTCGATCCGGCCCAGACGCGGCAAGCGCTGGAGGCGATGATCGCGCGTTTGAAGGAGCGTGGCATCCCCGTGATGCTCGCCGGCATGTATGCGCCGCGCAATCTCGGCACGGATTATGCCAAGCGCTTCGATGCGATCTATCCGGAGCTTGCGGAAAAGCACGCTCTGGTGCTTTACCCCTTCTTCCTGGAGGGCATCGCGGGCGACCGCGCGCTGAACCAGGCGGACGGGCTCCATCCCACGGTCGAAGGCGTCAAGGTCATCGTCCGCAACATCCTGCCGACGGTCGAGCGCTTCATCGCGACGCTGCCGGCCAGATCCTGATCCGTTCCCGGTTCCCGCGGGACGAATCCCCAAGCCTTTTCCACGCCGCCCGCCGGCACCGTTTCCGGAGTTGCTTTGCCATGGACTACCGCCGCCTCGGACGCACCGATCTCAAGGTCTCGGTGATCTGCCTGGGAACCATGACCTGGGGGGAGCAGAATACGGAGGCTGAAGGCCACGCCCAGATGGACTACGCTGTCGAGCAGGGCGTCAATTTCTTCGATACCGCCGAGCTCTATTCGATACCGCCGAAACCGGAGACGCAGGGCTCGACCGAGCGGATCATCGGCAGCTGGTTCAAGGCACGCAGGAACCGCGACAAGATCATCCTGGCCTCGAAGATCTGCGGGCGCGGCGGCAATAGCTGGTTCCGCGACGACCAGAGCCCGACACGCGTCACCCGCAAGCAGATCATGGAGGCGGTCGACAAGAGCCTCGCGCGGCTGCAGACCGATTATATCGACCTCTACCAGATCCATTTTCCCGAGCGGCCGATGCCCTGGGGCTCGAACCCGACGCGCTTCTCGCATGCCGCCTATGAGAAGCCGGCCGACGAGACCTCCATCCCCGAGCAGCTCGACGCCTTCGCCGAGGTGGTGAAGGCCGGCAAGATCCGCCATCTCGGCCTCTCCAACGAGAGCGCCTGGGGCACGATGCGCTTCGTTGCCGATTCGGAGGTTCGCGGCACGCCGCGCGTCCAGTCGATCCAGAACGCCTACAGCCTCCTGAACCGCACCTTCGAGACGGCGCTGGCCGAGGTCGCGATCCGCGAGGATGTCGGGCTGCTCGCCTATTCGCCGCTGGCGCAGGGCTACCTCACTGGCAAATATCTCGACGGCGCCCGCCCGGCCGGGGCGCGCACGACGCTGTTCAACCGTGGCCAGCGCTATGAGGGCGCGGGCGCCGAGGATGCGATCAAGCGCTACATCGCGCTGGCGCGCGAGGCCGGGCTCGACCCGGCGCAGATGGCGCTCGCCTTCGTCAATTCGCGCGATTTCGTGACGGCAAACATCATCGGCGCGACCTCGATGGAGCAGCTCAGGACCGACATCGCCTCGATCGACGTCAAGCTGACGCCCGAGATCGAAGAGAAGATCGACGCGATCCACCAGCTCGTCGGCAATCCCTGCCCCTGATTTTCAAAATATCGCGTCATTCCGGGCGAAGCGAAGCCTAGACCCGGAATCCATCGTAGGGCGTGACACCCTCCGATGGATTCCGGATCGGCGCCGCTGACGCGGCTTGTCCCGAATGACGGTGCGCGGGAACGGCTTGCGCGATGCAGGTGAAAAGCGGTTCCCTTGAGCCGGCTTCCCGCCTACCGTCTCGCCAGAGTCACAATCGCTTGGCAGGAATCGACTCATGCCGAGGCTGTTCATCGCTCTGGAAATCCCCGCCGATGTCGCATCCGAGTTGACGCTGCATCGCGGCGGCCTGTCGGGCGCGCGCTGGATCGAGCCGCCCGACTACCATGTCACGCTGCGTTTCCTCGGCGATGTCGACCGGCGCATGGCGAACGACATCGACCATATGCTGTCCGATCTCAGCGCCTATCCCTTCGAGGTGACGCTGGATGCGCTGGGCTCTTTCGGCGGCGACAAGCCGCGCGCCGTCTTCGCCCGGGTGGTGCCGAGCAAGGCGCTGACCGAGCTTCAGGGCGATGTCGAGCGGCAGATGCGCCGGCTCGGCATGCCCGCCGAGGGGCGCAAATTCGTGCCGCATGTCACGCTGGCGCGGCTGCGCGACACCTCACCGGTCGAACTTGCGCATTATCTCAGCCTGCATCCGATCATCAGGCCGATCAGCTTTACGGCGCGCCGCGTCGCGCTGATGTCCTCGCGCGATTCGACCGGTGGCGGGCCCTATGTGCTGGAGGCCGCCTATCCGCTCGGCCCGTCCTATCCCAATCGCCTGCCGAGGGAGGTCCAGCGGCGATGACGAGACCCAAGCGACTCAGCCCCGAGGCTCAGGCGGAGGCGCTGGCGACCCTGACCGGCTGGAAGCTGGCGCAGGGCCGCGAGGCGATCAGCAAGCGCTTCGTCTTTCGCGATTTCAGCGAGGCCTTCGGCTGGATGACGCGGGTGGCGCTGCTGGCCGAGGCGGCGAATCACCACCCCGAATGGTCGAATGTCTACCGGACGGTCGATGTGACGCTCGCGACCCATGACGCCGGCGGTCTGACCGAATTCGACGTCAAGCTGGCGCGGGCGATCGACGCGCTGGGGAATTGAGCGGGCTCAGCCACTCCAGCCGCAAGCCTTCAACGCCGCCAGCATATGCGGCGGCGGTGGCGCCTCGACATGGATCGGCTCGCGCTTGCGGTAGAGCGGCACGGTGATCGCGCGGGCGTGGAGCTGAAGGCCGGGCCCGCCCTCGCGCGGCGCGCTGCCGTAGATTTCATCGCCGAGCATCGGCCAGCCGGAAGCCTGGCAGTGGACGCGCAGCTGATGGGTGCGTCCGGTCAGCGGCTCCATGGCGAGCCAGGCCAGCGGACCACCTTCGCCTTGCCCACGCCCGAGCACGCGATAGCGCGTCTGCGAGGGCAGGCCGGCGGGATCGACCTTCATCCACCAGCCGCGTTCAGGCGAGCGACGGGCGAGCGGCAGATCGATCAGCCCTTCGTCCGCGTCGGGCTCGCCCTGCACGATCGCCCAATAGGTCTTGTCGATCCGGCCGTCGCGAAACATCTGGTTGAGCTCGGCCATGGCGCGGGGATGGCGGCCGAGGACGAGGCAGCCGGAGGTGTCCTTGTCGAGCCGATGCGCCGCTTCCGGTTTGCGCGGCAGGCCGAAGCGGAGCTGGTCGAGATAATCGGTCAGCACGGGTATGATGCGGCGCTTCGCTTGCGGGCCGCGATGCGAAGGCAGCCCGGCAGGCTTGTCGATGACGAGCATCATGGCGTCGCGATAGAGCAGCGGCACCGGTAGCGCGGCGTCGTCCTGCCCCGAGGCTTGCGAATTTTCTGGTTGAAGCGGCTGCGCCATGGCATTGCGCTAGCGAAGCCGGCCCGGCGGCGCAACTGAAGATGCCCGCCGAACCGAAGACAGGATGGCGATGAGCGAGACTGAGCCCAAGAAACGCGGCTTCTTTTCGAGGCTGTTCGGACGTGAGGAAGGGCAGGCGGCGCCGGGACTGGCCTCCGAGCCGGTGATCGAGCGGGTTGTTGAGCCGGTCGAGGAATCGAAGCCGGACGTCGAAGAGGCTGCTCCCACGACGGCTGTCGAGGCGGAAGCGCTTGTCGCCGATGCGCCGGTCCCTGAACCCGTCGCACCGCCTGTTCCGGTTGAGGAGGTTACGCCTCCTGTCGAGCCGGAGCCGGAACCCGTCGCTATCGTTGTTCCGCCGTCCGAGCCCGTTGCCGCTCCCGAACCTGCTCCCATCCCGGTGCAGCCACCGAAGCGGAGCTGGTGGCGGCGGCTGACGGAGGGGCTGTCGCGCACCTCCTCGGCACTGACGACGGGGATCACCGACCTCTTCACCAAGCGCAAGCTCGATACCGGCACGTTGGAGGATCTCGAGGACATCCTGATCCAGGCCGATCTCGGCCTCGCCACCTCGGGGCGGATCGCGAAGGCCGTCGGCGAAGGCCGCTACGACAAGCAGATCGATCCGGCCGAGGTGAAGGCGATCCTGGCGCGCGAGGTCGAGGCGATCCTGATGCCGGTCGCCCATCCGCTGGCGGTCGACGCCACGAAAAAGCCGTTCGTGATCCTGATGGTCGGCGTGAATGGCTCGGGCAAGACCACCACGATCGGCAAGCTCGCGGCGAAATTCCGCACGGAGGGCAAATCCGTGATGCTGGCGGCCGGAGATACCTTCCGCGCGGCGGCGATCGAGCAATTGCGCGTCTGGGGTGAACGCACCGGGGCCGAGGTCGTSTTCGGCCAGCAGGGSGCSGATGCSTCGGGCCTCGCCTTCGAGGCGCTGCAGAAGGCGAAAGCCAACGGCACCGATGTGCTSCTSRTCGACACCGCCGGGCGRYTGCAGAACAAGCAGGGGCTGATGGACGAGCTCGCCAAGGTCGTGCGCGTCATCCGCAAGCAGGATGCGAACGCGCCGCATGCGGCACTGCTCGTGCTCGACGCCACGGTCGGCCAGAACGCGATTTCGCAGGTGGAAGCTTTCCGCGAGACGGCCGGCGTGACCGGGCTGGTCATGACCAAGCTCGACGGCACGGCGCGYGGCGGCATCCTSGTGGCGTTGGCGGCGCAGTTCGGCCTGCCGGTGCATTTCATCGGCGTCGGCGAAGGCGTCGAGGATCTGGAACCGTTTTCGGCGCGCGATTTCGCCCGCGCCGTGGCGGGATTGGGAGAAGCGGCGTGAGCGATGGCGCAAGCGAAACCACCCGGCCGATTCCGGTGGAGGCCAAGGGCAGGCCGGTCAGCCCGCTTCTGAAGCTCGCGCTGGAGTTCGGGCCGCTCGCGATCTTCTTCTTCGCGAATTCCTATGGCGACCGGCTGTTCCATGTCGCCGAGGACCGGCGCATCTTCGTCGCGACCGGCATCTTCATCGTCGCCTCGCTAGTGGCGCTGGTGCTGTCGCGGGTGCTGATGGGCTATCTGCCGCGCATGGCGATCGTGAACGCGATCGTCGTCACCGTCTTCGGCGGGCTGACGCTGGCGCTGGACGACGCCTTCTTCATCAAGGTCAAGCCGACCATCGTGAACGCGCTGTTCGGCTGCGTGCTGCTCGGCGGCCTCTTTTTCGGCAAGTCGCTCCTGTCGCTGGTGCTGGAGACGGTGCTGCAGCTCGACGAGGAGGGCTGGCGCAAGCTGACCTTCCGCTGGGGCCTGTTCTTCTTCGTGCTGGCCGCGCTGAACGAGGCGGTCTGGCGCACGCAGACCCAGGATTTCTGGGTCGCCTTCAAGGTCTGGGGCGTGATGCCGCTGACCATGATCTTCGCGCTGGCGCAGACGCCCTTGATCCTGAAGCACGAGATCAAGCCGGCGAAGACCGAGGAATAGGCCGGATTTCGCTTGCTCTCACGCGAGTCATCCCGGGCGKAGCGAAGCRYAGAYCCGGGATCCATTCCGGAACGGTCAAGCATGGATCCCGGMTCGGCGCCGCTTCGCGGCTTGTCCGGGATGACGGCGGCGTTTTTGAGAGGTACTTGCCATTTGGCAAAACTATCTCCATTTTATGCCAAATGGAGAGAGATGCCATGAGCGCCCTGCTGCGCATCGAGACCGCCCAGCGCGATTTCGTTCCTGACCCGATCAGCGATGACGAGGCGGGCGCGATGTTCCGCGCCGCCGTCAACCTGTTCCGGCTCTGGCGGATCACCGACGAGGAGGCGGCCGTGCTGATCGACCTGCCGGTGCGGACCTATGCCCGCTGGAAAGCCGGCGGCGTGGGCCGCATCTCGCGTGACGGCAAGGCGCGGCTCTCGAACCTGATGGGTATCCACAAGGCGCTCAGGCTGATCTTCGCCGAGCCACAGCGCGGCTATGACTGGATCAAGCGCCCCAACCGCGATTTCGGCGGAAAATCGGCGCTCGACATCATGCTGGGCGGCGAACTGACCGATCTGATGCGGGTGCGCCGCCTGCTCGATGCCGAGCGGGGCGGCTGGTGATCGATCCGGCTGATCTGCCGGTCGCGCAGGTTGAATGGCGCGGCGCGGTTAGGATCATCCGCAGCATCTTCCCGCCGATCGACCTGTTCGAGGATATCGCCGATCCCGCCGACTGGCCGCTGCTGATCGCGGCCGAGCAGAAGACCAATCCGCGGCTGATGGAGACGATCGGCAATCTCGACCTCGTGCCGGCCGACCGGCGCGTCTCCGGGCCGGGCGCGAGCTGGCTGATGGCACCCTTCACCCATGTCAGCCCGGACCGGCCGAGCCGCTTCAGCGCTGGCGGCTTCGGCGTGCTCTATGCCGGCGACCGCTTCGAGGTCGCTTTGCTGGAAACGGYGCATCATCACGCCCACTTCATGCTGGCGACAGCGCAGCCGCCGGGCTGGACCTCGCAGTTCCGCGAGATCGTGCTCGATATCGACGCCGGATTGCATGATCTGCGCGGGCTGGGCGAGGCGGCGGCGGCGCTGCTCGATCCGGCCGATTATGCGCAGAGCCAGTTGCTCGGCGAACACCTGAGGGATGCCGGCTCGGAAGGGTCGGTCTATCCGAGCGTGCGCTGTCCGGGCGGCGAATGCGCCGGCCTGTTCTATCCCGATGGCGCGAGCCATCCGGTGCAGGGCCGGCATCTCGACTATCACTGGAACGGCGAGCGGGTGGACCTCTACCGGGACCGCAGCGCCGGCGAAGTCTACCGCATCGTTTGAGGCCTATTTCGGTGCSAGCCGGATCGCGCCRTCGAGGCGGATYGCSGTGCCGTTCAGCATGTCGTTCTCGACGATGCTGCGGGCGAGCGCGGCGTATTCCTCCGGCTTGCCGAGGCGCGAGGGATGCGGCACCGAAACGGCGAGCGAGGCCTTGGCCTCCTCGGGGAGCCCCGCGAACATCGGCGTCTCGAACAGGCCGGGCATGATGGTGACGATGCGGATGCCGACCGAGGCGAGGTCGCGCGCGATCGGCAGCGTCATGCCGGCGACGCCGGCCTTCGAGGCGGCGTAGGCGGCCTGGCCGATCTGGCCATCCTCSGCCGCGACSGARGCCGTGCAGATGAWGACKCCGCGYCCGCCATCGGSCGTGATCGGCTCGAGCGCGGCCAGCGCCGCGGCGGATTTGGCGATGACCCGGAAGGTGCCGACGAGGTTGATCGCGACCGCCTTCTCGAAGGTCGCGGTGTCGTGGGCGACGAGCTCGCCGGTGTCGCGCTTCTTCGAGACGACGCGGCGGCCGGGCGCGATGCCGGCGCAATTGACGATGATGCGGGCGACGCCATGGGCGGCGCGGGCCTTGGCCAGCGCTTCGTCGACCGAAGCCTCGCTGGTGACGTCGCAGGGGCAGAAGACCCCGCCGATCTCCTTCGCGACCGCCTCGCCGCGCTCGGCGTTGAGGTCGAGCAGCGCGACCTTGACGCCCTGGCCCGCCAGCATGCGCGCGGTCGCCTCGCCGAGGCCGGAGGCGCCGCCGGTGACGATGGCGGCAAGGGAGGAATCGAGTTTCATGGCGCGTTTCCCGTCAATCCTGGTTCTGGAGCCGGTTTAGAGGGCGTTTCCTCCTGTTCCAAGCGGGTTTTCCGGCAGGCCTCTTGTGCAGGATTGCGACGGGGCCATCTTTCGACATGGCGCGCCGGTTGGGAGCGCGCGATCATCGGCGTCATTCGACGCCAAGGAGAAAGACAGGGATGAGCGAGGGGTTCAGCGCAAGCTTCAGCCGCGAGGAGATGGAGGCGATCCGCAAGAGCCTGCGCGACGAAGCGAGGTTCGGCGCCGATTTCATGGCCCGCCTCAAGCGCGTCGCGAAGCGTATTCCGTTCACCGAGGATCTGCTGGCGGCGTGGTTCTGCACGCGCGATCCGCAGACGCCGCGGCGCGTCAAGCTGACGCTGCTCGCAGCGCTCGGCTATTTCGTGCTGCCGCTGGATGCGATTCCCGACTTCATGCCGCTGATCGGTTTCACCGACGATGCGGCGGTGATCGCGACGACCATCGCGGCCGTGGCGGGCTCGATCAAGCCCGAGCATCGCGAGAGGGCGAAAACGGCGATGGCTGATCTCTGAGCGCTTCAGAACGTCAGCACGACCTTGCCCTTGGCCTGGCGGTTGCCGATCAGCGCATAGGCTTCCGTCCAGCGCTCGACGGGAATCGCGGCATGGACATGGGCGCGGATATGGCCGGCTGCCGCCCAGTCCAGCAGGCGCTCCATGTTGCGGCGATGCGCGGCCGGTTCGCGGGTGACGAATTCGCCCCAGAAGACGCCGCGCAGGTCGCAGCCCTTCAGCAGCAGCAGGTTGAGCGGGATCTTGGGAATCGTGCCGCCGGCGAAGCCGACGACGAGATAGCGACCCTCCCAGGTCATCGACCGCAACGCCGGCTCGGCCAGATCGCCGCCGACCGTGTCGTAGAGCACGTCGACGCCGCGTCCCGCCGTCACCCGTTTCAGGGCGACGCGGATGTCGTTCGTGCCGTAGTCGATCTCTTCCTGCGCGCCGTGTTCGCGGGCGAGCGCGAGCTTGTCGGCCGATGAGGCGCAAGCGATGACATGCGCGCCGAGCAGCGCCCCGATCTCGACGGCGGCGAGGCCGGCGCCGCCGGAGGCGCCGAGGATCGCCAGCGTCTCGCCTGCCTTCAGCCCGGCGCGCTGGATCAGCCCGTGCATCGCCGTGCCATAGGTGACGAAGAGGCCGGCGGCCTGTGCGTCGGAGAGCTTCTCCGGTACGCGAATCAGCGCTTCGGCCGACACCGCGACCTTCTCACGTGCCGCGCCATGGCCCAGCCAGGCCGCGACGCGCTCGCCGACCTGCCAGCCGGTGACGCCCTCGCCGATGGCGGCGATGGTGCCGGCGCATTCCGCCGAGGGGGAGAAGGGCAGGGCGGGCTTGGTCTGGTAGCGGTTCTGGATGATCAGCGTGTCGAAGAAGTTCAGCGCCGCCGCCGTGACGGCGACGACGACCTCTCCGGGAGCGGGTATCGGCTCCGGCAGGTCGCGGATAGCCAGTTCCTCGGCCGGGCCGTGATGTTCGCAGAGCAGGGCTTTCATCGTCTGTCCGTCGCCGTCCTTCGGGAGGCGCGATGGTGCCATGGCGCGCTGCCCGGCGGAACAGATCGGCGCCTCCGGTCCATTCGCATTTTCGCCAGGATCGTGACACTCTATGCCGCCAGCGACCGCGAGGCCGCCTGATCAACAGGTGGTAAACGCGGTATTAAGAATTTTAGTGACTGATGGCGGTCCATGATCAGCTTGCTCCCTTCCTCCCGCGCTCGTGGCCGTCTTCGTCTCGCAATCATGCTTCCGCTCGTCGGAAGCATGACGCTGATGGCCGGATCAGTGCTGGCCCAGCCGGCAAAGCCGAAGCCGGCCACTCCGAAGCCAGCCGCGGCGGCGGCCGCGGCCGCTCCGGCCAGTGCCGGCCAGGGCCAGGCCATGCTGCTCGAAACCGCCGGAAAATGGCAGGCCTTCTCCTCGCAGCAGGGCCGCACCAAGGTCTGCTACGCCCTCTCCAAAGCCGAGAGCCGCATGCCGGCCAATCTCAAGGATGTCGAGGGGCTCCTCTTCGTCTCCAGCCGCCCGGCCGAGGGCGTGCGCAACGAGATCAGCTTCGTCATGAATTTCGACGTCAAGGAAGGCGTCGAGCATCAGGCGATCATCGGCAATGAGCGTTTCGCCCTGGTGGCCAAGGGCAAGAACATGTGGCTGAAAAATCCGGCGGAGGAACCGCGGATGCTCGATGCGCTGCGCCGTGGCGCGGGCCTCGAGATCAAGGCTACGTCCAAGCGTGGCAATCCGACCGCCGACAAGTACTCGCTCTCGGGCATGTCCCAGGCGGTGAAGCGGGCCGAGGACGCCTGCAAGTAAGGCGCGCGGCGGGAGATTTCCGCTTTTCGCGCATCTGTGCTAGGGAGCGGCGAAATTCCGCGCCTTCACTCATGGGCGACGACAGAGCTCCGATGACCGTGTCCGTTCCTGAAACTGCCGCCCCGGCGGCCGAACCTGTTTTGCGGCGCCCCTCGCTGGTGGGGCGCACGCGCGCCGGCCTGGCCGAGGCGCTGTCCGAGATCGGCGTTCCCGAGAAGGAGCGGCGCATGCGCGTCGGCCAGCTCTGGAACTGGATCTACCATTACGGCGTGCGCGATTTCGACGCGATGACGACGATCGGCAAGGGGCTGCGGGCCGAACTCGCCCAGCACTTCTCGCTCGATCTGCCGGAGGTCACCGCCGAGCAGGTCTCGACCGACGGCACCCGCAAATGGCTGCTGCGCATGCCCTCCACCGGCCCGCGCGACCGCGGCGCCGAGATCGAATGCGTCTACATCCCCGAGGTCGACCGCGGCACGCTCTGCGTCTCCAGCCAGGTCGGCTGCACGCTGACCTGCACCTTCTGCCATACCGGCACGCAGCGCCTGGTGCGCAATCTGACGACCGAGGAGATCGTGGCGCAGCTCATGGTGGCGCGCGACCGGCTCGGCGATTTCCCGAATCGCAAGCCGCCGGAGGGCGCCTTCGTCCCGAACGATGGCGGGCGCTTCATCTCCAACATCGTCTTCATGGGCATGGGCGAGCCGCTCTATAATTTCGACGGGGTGCGCGACGCCATCGACGTGATCTCGGACGATCAGGGGCTTTCGCTCGGGCGCCGGCGCATCACCGTCTCGACCTCGGGCGTCGTGCCGCAGATCGGGCCGCTCGGCGACGAGATGGGCACGATGCTGGCGATCTCGCTGCATGCGGTGCGCGACGAATTGCGCAACGAGCTGGTGCCGCTCAACAAGAAATACCCGATCAAGGATCTGCTCGAGGCCTGCCGGAACTATCCCGGCCTGTCGAACGCGAAGCGGATCACCTTCGAATACGTCATGCTCAAGGGCGTGAACGAYWSCGATGCCGAGGCGCGCGAACTGGTGCGGCTGCTCAAGGGCATCCCGGCCAAGATCAACCTGATCCCGTTCAATCCCTGGCCCGGCACCAAATACGAATGCTCGGACTGGGACCGGATCGAGCGCTTTTCGGAGATCGTCTTCCGCGCCGGCTATGCCTCGCCGGTGCGCACGCCGCGCGGGCGCGACATCCTCGCCGCCTGCGGCCAGCTCAAGAGCGAGACCGAGAAGCTCTCCGCCCGCGCCCGGCTGATGCTGGAGCAGGACGAGGCCAACGCCGCCGCGCCGGCCGTGGCTGCGGAATAGGCCGGCTTGATGCTGCGCTGGCTGCTGCTGATCCCCTTCGCCTGCCTCGTCGCCATGGGGGCGGGGCTGTTCTTCCTGACGGCGGCCAGCGTCGCATCGCCGGCCGTGGCGCTGCTGATCGGCGGCGGCATCGAACGCCTGCTCGACATCCTGTTCGGCCTGGCGGAAAGCGGCGTCGATCCGACACCGGCGGCGCAGGCGGCGTTTGCCCTGATCGCGCGGCTGGGCCTTGCGATCATCGTCGCGCCGGTCGTGCTGGTGGCGGTCGGTTCGGAGCTGTTCGGATTGCGCAGCCTGCTGGTCCAGAGCGGGCTCACCGGCCTGCTCGCGGCGCTCTTGCCGTTGGCCATGCTGAGGCTTTCGCGCACGCCGAGCCCGGCCGAGCTGCAGATCATCTCCGGGCTCTTCCTGGTCGGTGCAGCGACGGGCTTCATCTACTGGCTGATCGCCGGGCGCGAGGCCGGCGGCGACAGGCGCCCCGCCGACCCGGTATCTCGGTAATCGTCAGAGGCCGAGGGCCTTGCGCAGCTCGGCCTTGGCGGCGGCGAATTCGGTCTGGAAGTCCTGCTGTTCCATGATCCGCGCCGCGATGACCGAACCGGCGATGCGGCCGGCCTCGATGTCCGAGCGGTAGTGGATGCCGCCGATGATGCGGTTCTCGCCATAGAACCAGGCGCGGTTCATGATCTCCACGCGCTTCTCCGGCACCATGTTCGACAGGACGATGCCCATCAGCGTGCCGACCGTGGTGTGGCCGGAGGGATAGGCGCCGGAGTTCGAGATCTTCACCACCGGCTTGACCAGCGGGCTGAGCTGATGCGGGCGCGGGCGCTTCCACGAGTCCTTGGCCGGATCGACGACGGCGCCTTCGGTCGCGACGACGCGGTCGAAGAAGGCCGAGAAGACCGGCAGCGCTTCCGGCTTGAAGGCGGGGCCCATCACGTCGGCGAAGCGCCAGACATTCTCCTCGGCGTCGGCCTTGGCCTTGGCCTCCATCTCCGGCGTGCGGGTGACCTGCAGCGTCAGCACCTCGCCGAGCTCGGCCTTGGTCTGCACGGAATCATCGGCCGGCGGCGGCTTGAGGAACAGCTGGAGATCGACGGATTTGGCGGATGTGAACGGTGCGGCGTCCTCAGCCTGGGCCGGCGAGAAGGCGAGCGTGGCGGCAGTCAGAAGGGCGAGTGCGAAATGGCGCATGGTGGCGGTCCCTGGTTGGCTGGGGAGGGACGCGCCGAGAATATGACAGCGTGATGAACCCGCTCAGTCTCCGATCGCCACGCCCTCGCGCCGGCCGTCGGCACCGCCGACGAACCCTTCCGGCGTCTTGACGATCACCTGCGTGCCGGAGGTCATCTCCATGAGCTGGACCTTGTGGCCTTTCGCTTCCAGAGCCGCCTTCCAGGCTTCCGCCTCGGTGCTTGCCTCCAGCTCGGTTGGGCCGTTGCGGCTGCCGAAATTGCCGAAATCGGCGGCAGCTTGAGGGTCCATGCGCCAGTCGAGCAAGGCGACCAACGTCTTGGCGACGAATTCGATGATCTGGCTGCCGCCGGGAGAACCCGCGACCGCGTAAAGCCGGCCGAAGGCGTCGAAGACCAGGGTGGGCGCCATGGAGGAACGTGGGCGCTTGCCGGGCTCGACCCGGTTGGCGACCGGCTTGCCGTCCTCTTCCGGCGCGAAGTTGAAATCGGTCAGTTCGTTGTTGAGCAGGAAGCCGGCCTTCGTCATCAGATGCGAACCGAAGCCGCCCTCGATGGTCGTCGTCATCGCGACGGCGTTGCCGGCCGCATCCACCACCGAGATATGGCTGGTGCCATGCTCGATGCCCTCGGAGGGGGCGAGCAAGCCGGCGCGCCGATGCGGCGGGTCGCCAGCCTGCGCCCGGCCCATGGAACGCTCCGGGCTGATCAGGGCAGCGCGCGAGCGGATATAGTCGCGGTCGATCAGGCCGCGCACCGGCACGGCGAGAAAAGCGGGGTCGGCGAGATAGAGGTTGCGATCGGCGAAGGCGAGCCGGCCGGCCTCGCTCAGCCAATGGGCGGCCTCGGGGCCCGGCCCCATCCGCCTGAGATCGACGCGCTCGAGCATGCCGAGGATCTGCTGGACGGCGACGGCGCCCGAGCTCGGCGGCCCCATGCCGCAGAGCCGCCAGACGCGGTAGGCACCGCAGACCGGCTCGCGCTCCTCGACCTTGTAGGCCGTGAGATCCGCAAGCGTCATGTCGCCGGGATTGCCCGGATGCTCCGCTATGGTGGCGACGATGTCCTCGGCGATCGGGCCCTTGTAGAGCGCATCCGCGCCTTGTGCCGCGATGGCGCGCAATGTTTCGGCGAAGGCCGGGTTCTTCAGGATCGTGCCGACGGCTTTGGGCTGTCCGTCCGCCTCATAGAAATAGGCGGCGGCGCGCGGATTTTTGGGAAGATCCTTGTCGCCGGCGAGGAGGCCGTTGAGGCGCGGCGATATCGCGAAGCCCTCCTCCGCGAGCTTGAGCGCGGGAGCGACCAGGCCGGCCCAGGGCAATTTGCCCCAGCGCCGATGCGCCTCCTCCAGCAGCCTGAGCGTGCCGGGCACGCCGACCGAGCGGCCCCCGATCACGGCCTCCCGAAACGGCATCGGCTTGCCGTCCTTCATGAAGCGGTCGGGCTTTGCGGCGGCGGGCGCCGTCTCGCGGCCGTCGAGCGTCGTCACCTTGCGGTCGAACTCGCCCCAATGAACGAAGAASGCRCCGCCRCCGATGCCYGAGCTCTGCGGCTCGACCAGATTGAGMACGAGCTGGATSGCGATSGCRGCGTCGGTSGCGCTGCCGCCGGCGCGCAGGATMTCGCGSCCGGCCGAAGCCGCGAGCGGATTGGCGGCGGCCGCCATGAACTGCCGCGCGGTCGTCTCGACCCTGGCGATCCGGCCGGTTCCCGCCTCCGGCGCGGGGGCGAGAGGCTGCGCGATCGCGATCTGCGCGGCGAAAAGCGCGGCTGGCAAGACGGTCAGTCGGGCGAAGCGCATGCAAGCCTCCGGCGGGGTTCGGCCCACCATAGGCCATTCGCCGCGCCCTGGCAGCTTTGACCGGAGCGGCGCGACAGGTAAGGTCCGAATCGACACCATTGCAACGCTGCCAAAAGGGGTTTTCGGCATGACGTTCTCCGCCCAGCTTCGCCGTCCGCTGGCCTGGTTCGCGCTCGGCCTTCTCGGCATCGCGCTCGCCGGCTGCGGCTACAACAACGTGCCGACGCTGGAAGAGAAGGCGAAGGCCGCCTGGTCGGAGGTGCAGAACCAGTATCAGCGCCGCGCCGACCTGATTCCCAATCTCGTCGAGACGGTGAAGGGTTACGCCGCGCAGGAGCGCGAGGTGCTGACGGCCGTGATCGAGGCCCGCGCCAAGGCGACGCAGGTCAAGGTCGATGCCTCGACCATCAGCGACCCGGCCAAGTTCAAGGAATACCAGGACGCGCAGAACCAGCTCACCGGCGCGCTGGGGCGGCTGCTCGTCACGGTGGAGCGCTACCCGGACCTGAAGTCGAACCAGAACTTCCTGGCSCTGCAGTCGCAGCTCGAGGGGACGGAGAATCGCGTCGCCGTGGCGCGGCGCGACTACATCCAGGCCGTGCAGGACTTCAACACCGAGATCCGCACCTTCCCGGGCGTGATCTGGGCCAAGCTGTTCTGGGGCGCCAAGCCGATGGAAACCTTCACCGCCACGGCCGGTGCCGAGCGGCCGCCGGCGGTGAAGTTCTGAAGCTGTGACGGCCATGCCGCAAGCGGCGCGGGGAACCCCTCTCCCGGATGGGAGAGGGGTTCTGCGTCGTGTTTCCCTGCTCTTTGTCTTCCTGCTCTGCGCTCTGCCGTCATTCGCCGCCGATCCGACCTATCCGGCACTCACGGGCCGCGTCGTCGATGGCGCCAACATCATCGCCCCGGAGGGGCGCCAGCGCATCGAGGACAAGCTCAAGGCGCATGAGGACAAGACGTCGGACCAGGTCGTGGTCGCGACCGTGCCTTCGCTGCAGGGGCTGGAGATCGAGGATTTCGCCAACAGGCTCTACCGGCACTGGCAGCTCGGCCAGAAGGCGAAGAACAACGGCGTGCTGCTGATCGTGGCGCCCAACGAGCGCAAGGTCCGCATCGAGGTCGGCTACGGGCTCGAAGGTGCGCTGACCGACGCGCTCTCCAAGGTGATCATCACCACGGCGATCGCGCCTAAATTCAAGACGGGCGATTTCGCCGGGGGCATCGAGGCCGGGACCGACGCCATCCTGACCATCCTGGCGGGCGACGCCGAGGAATGGCAGCGCCGCGCCGAGGTTCGCTCTGACGAGAGCACGATTCAGGAGGACATCGCCGTCGTCGTCGCGATGGTCCTGATCTTCCTGTTCATCGTCGCCTTCCTGCGGGGCCTGAGCCAGCAGAGTGGCGGCGCGCGCCGATACCGGACCCGTGACGGCCGCTGGATCGTGCTGCCGCCGGGCAATTCGGGCTGGGGATCCGGCTCGGGCTGGAGCGGCGGCGGGGGCTGGAGTTCGGGCGGTGGCTTTTCCGGCGGAGGCGGCTTCTCGGGCGGCGGGGGCTCGTCGGGTGGCGGCGGCGCTTCGGGGAGCTGGTGATGGATACCTCCGACAGGGATGCGATCGCCGAGGCGGTGCGCCGCGCCGAGCTGAACACGGCCGGCGAGATCGTCGTCGTCATCGACCGGGCCGCGTCGAGCTATCGCAATGTTCCGGTGGTGATGGCGCTGGCGCTCGCGCTGCTGGTGCCTTGGCCGCTGATCTCGCTGACGGCGATGAGCGCGCAGCGCATCTTCATGATCCAGCTCTTCTGCGCCCTCATCCTGCTCGGCGTGCTGCTCTGGTACGGTCGCGGCGGGCGCTTCGTGCCGGGCTTCATCAAGCGGCGCCGGGCCCATGACGCGGCGCTGCGCGAGTTCACGGCGCGGGGGCTGACGCGGACGAAGGGGCGCACCGGCGTGCTACTCTATGTGGCGCTGCAGGAGCGCTACGCCGAAGTCCTCGTCGATACCGGCATCGACGGGCGGGTCGATGAAAAGACCTGGGATGGCATCATCGAGCCCCTGCTCGCAGCGGCGCGCGATGACCGGCTGACAGAAGGCCTCATCGCGGCAGTGGATGCGGTCGGCGCGGTGCTGGCGCAGCACGTCCCGCCGGTTCCCGGTGACGTCGACGAATTGCCGAACAAGGTGATCCTGCTCTGAGGCTGCGCTCCTGCGGAGCGAGGAGGTTGGCTCAGGGCGCCGTCTTGCCGCGCGCGGCGCCGAGGATCGGCCCCGGCATCATGCCGTATTTTCCCGGCTGGTCGGTCTGGACGATGACGACATAGCCGTCCGCCTCCGGCGCCTGGGTGGCGCTCAGCGGGGCTGTGATCGTGGTTTCCTTGCCGTCCCAGTCGCCGACGCGGACCATGCCGCGCACGACATTCGCATAGGACAGGGTCTTGCCCTGGTTCTCGCCGCGCGTCACCGGCACCGAGGCCAGGCGCGTCGTCGGCAGAACCCAGACGCCGGCTGATCGCTCGCTTGCCAGGCCCGAGGGCGTGAGCTTGATCTCGAGATTGCCGCTCTTCTCCTCGAGCCCGATCCGGACCGGGAAGCCGGAGGGGGCGAGCTGGCGGATCGTCTTCTGGATCTCGTCCTTGTCGGAGCCGACCAGATGGCCGGAGCCGTTGACGACGACCTGCGGAGTATAGACCTGCCCGTCGCCACGGGCCTTGGCATAGAATTTCTGGCGCTTGGCGAAGGAGTCCTTCCCCAGCGTGTCCTTCCAGCCGAGATAATCCCAGTAGGTCACCGGCAGCGTCAGGGCGATGAGGTCGGGATCCTTCGCGAGCTCGATCACCAGCGCATCGGCCGGCGGGCAAGAGGAGCAGCCCTGGCTGGTGAACAGCTCGAGCAGCGCCTTCGGCTGCTTGCCGGGCGCCTGCGCGCCAACGGTCGCGATGCCCATGGCGAGGGCCGCAATCGTCACAGCAATGAGGCGCTTGCCGGGGAACATCATCGAACTCTGCGGACAACTTCTTTTGACGAGGTTACCAAAGCCCTCATTCGCCTTCATTTGGAAATCACGTTGCCTTGAAAACAGGCGTCGTCGCGCGGGTGTGATCGAATTCCGCCAGCGCCGCGGCCGAAATCATATTGGGCCGCCAGCGGCGATGCATCCAGAGCCACTGCTCGGGATTTTCGCGCACCCAGCCTTCGACCACCGCCGTCATCATCGCCATGGCGCCCTGGACGTCGATCTCGCCCTGCGCATCGCGCGGCAGGTCGAGGGGTGGCGTCAATTCCAGGCGGAAGCGCTGCTTCGGCAGGCGGATGACGCGCACGCCATGCACCGGACATTCGAAGCGCTTGGCGAATTTGCCCATGATCGGGTTGGTCAGCGCCGGGCGGCCGAAGAACGGCACCACGACGCCGCGGGTGAAATGCTGGTCGATCAGCATGCCCAGATGGCCGCCCTTCTCCAGCACGCCCTGCATGGCGAAGGCTGCGCCCTGCTTCGCCGCCGCGAGCCCACCCATGGCGCCGGAACGGATCTCGTGGACCACGGCTGCGATCGCGGGATCGTTGGGCGCGCGGAAGACGGCGGTGGTTTCGAGATCATAAGCCGCCGCGCAGATCGCCGGCAGCTCCCAATTGGCGAGATGGGCCGAGAAGATCAGGCCTGGCTTCTCGTCGTCCTTGAGCGCGATGAAATGCTCGATGCCGACGACCTCGACGCGCGAGTTGGGATCGGGGTTATGGTAGTCGTAATCGAACAGCGTCTTGAGATGCGCGTATTCGGCGGCGGTGCGGCCGAGATTCTCCCAGGCGGCGCGGGCGATGCGCTTGATTTCGGCCTCGTCCTTCTCCGGGAAGGCGGCGCGGATATTGGCGAGCGCGACCCGGTTGACCGGGATGAGCGGGCTCGCGGTCCTGAGCAGCCAGCCGCCGAGGTCGCTGGAGCGCTCCGGCCCCAGCAGGCGCAAGCCCGCAAACAGCGTGCGGATCACGCCGATCATCACCGCCGCGCCGATTCGCGCGGCGAAAGCCTTGATCCGTCTCAATGTCCTGCCAGCCCTATCCCGCCCGTGCCGAGAGCAAGACCGGGCCTTGAAGGCGCGATCTGGGGCAGGAATGCGCTGGCGTCAAGTCTCCGGCGGGGCCGGGAGCCCGTCTCAGAAGGCGATGACGACCTTGCCGAAGACCTTGCGCCCTTCGATCCGGTCGAGGCCTTTCTCGAATTCGGCGAGCGGGAAGACCGAGTCGATCACCGGTTTCATGCCGCCCGCCATCTTCTCCAGCGATTGCGTGATGTTCTCGATGCGGCAGCCGAAGGAGCCGGTGATGCGGTATTGCTGCTGGAAGAGCTGCATCAGGTTGATCGTCGCCGAGGGGCCGGAGGTCGCGCCGCAGGTGACGAGCCGGCCGCCGCGCTTCAGGCAGAGCAGCGAGCCGTTCCAGGTGTCGGCTCCAACATGCTCGAAGACGACATCGACGCCCTTGCGGCCGGTGAGCTTGCGGACGACGCCCTCGAAGCGATCCTCGCGGTAGTTGATGACGTGGTCGGCACCGAGCGCCTTGGCCTTGGCGCCCTTCTCGTCGTCGCCGACCGTGGTGTAGACCGTGCAGCCGATCGCCTTCGCCATCAGGRTCGCGGCGGTGCCGATGCCGGAGCCGCCGGCATGGACGAGGACCGACTCGCCGGGCTCGAGCTTCGCATTGTCGAACAGCATGTGCTGGACCGTGCCGAAGCCGATCGGCGCGCAGGCCGCGTCCTCGAAGGAGACGCCCTTCGGCGCCTTGATCGTCAGGCGCGCCGGGCGGTTCAGCAATTCGCGCGCGAAGCCGTCGATATGGAAGCCCATGATGCCGGCGACGTTCTCGCAGAGATTGTCGCGGCCCTCGCGGCAGGCCTTGCACTGGCCGCAGGTGTCGGCGCCATAGGCGGTGACGGTGTCGCCGGGGGCGAAGCCGGTCACGCCCTCGCCGACGCAGACGATCTCGCCTGCGGCCTCGACGCCCGCCGCCTGCGGCATCTTGCGCTTGGCGAAGGCCATGCCTCGGAAGCCCCAGAGGTCGAGATAGTTCAAGCCCACGGCCTTGATGCGGATCTGCACCTCGCCCGGAGCGGGCGGCGGCGGCGGCTCGATCTCCTCGAGACGGAGATCGCGGTCACCATGGAGCTGGAGGGAGCGCATGAGGATTCGACGTCTTTCAGATCTGGTCCGGCCATTGCCGGGAGGTGTGGATCACGGAGAGGATTTCGACAGCGTCGCCGCGCACGCGATAAGGCAGGATGTATGAGGTTCCGGGAACGAGGAGCTCGCGCGTACCTTCGATGCGCCCAGGCCGGCCGCTGGCCGGGTGGTGGAGAAGTTGCATCAGCGCGGCTCGAATCGTACGGATCATGGATAGCGCGGCAAACGGATTGAATTGCGTCAGGTAGCGTGYCGCGTCGCGCAGATTGCGCTGCGTTCTTGGCGTCCAGACGATCCTCATTGCCGGTCGATCTTGGCCTGTATCTCGGCCTCGATCGCATCAAGATCAGCCTCGGTGACGAACTCGCCCCGGTCCGCCTCGGCCAGGCCGGCCTTGATCTGCTCCACCTGCCAAGCGTTCAGCTCGACATAGGTCTCGATCGCCTTGGTGGCGAGCCAGCTCCGCGAGCGGTCGGTGTCGGCCGCCAACGCGTCGAGCTTGGCCAGCACCTCGTCGTCGAGGCGGATGGTGAAGGCTGCCGTCATGTCGGTTCACTCCGGTTCAGGATGAACCTTAACATGAACAGCCCTGTCGGTCGATATCAGCGGTGAACGCCGAGCTGGGCGGTCAACCCGCCGTCGATCGGCAGGACCGTGCCGCTGATATAGGCGGCGGGCTCGCTCATCAGGAAGGCGGCGAGGCCGGCGACCTCCTCGGGCTTCGCGAAGCGGCCAGCCGGGATCTGCCCCTGCATCTTGTCGCGATAGGCGGCGTAGGGGGCCATCATGTCGGTGTCGACGAAGCCCGGCGCGATCACGTTGACCGTGACGCCGCGCTTGCCGGTCTCGACGGCGAGCGTCTTGGCATAGGAGATCAGGGCGCCCTTGGAGGCGGCATAGGCGGCGTTCCCGGGATTGCCGCGCAGCGCCGCGACCGAGCCGATGGCGACGATGCGGCCGGCCTTGGCGCGGATCATGTTGCGCATCAGGCTCTTGGCGAGGCGGGTGAAGGCCCAGAAATTGACCTGCATCGCGGCTTCCGCCTTGTCCTGCACGATCATCGCGGCCAGCGAATCATAGGGCTGGCCGGCATTGTGGACGAGGCCGAAATAGCTCTCGCCCTCGCGCTCCTCGCAGAAGGTGTCGAGCTCGGCCTTGTCGGAGAGGTCGAGCGACAGGGCGCTGACCGCCCGGCCGGGATGGGCGGTGGCGATCTCCCCGGCCAGCGCCTTCGCCTGATCGGCGGAGGAGCGGAAGGTGAAATCGACATCGTGACCGGCCGCGACGAGCGCGCGCACGATCGCGGCGCCGACACCCTTGGCGCCGCCCGTTACCAGAATCTTGGTCATGCGGCCTCCGGAGGCGCCGTCAGCACGAGGCAGGTGTTCTGGCCGCCGAAGCCGAAGGAATTGGAGATGATGGTGCGCACCTTCGCGTCGCGAGCGGTGTTCGGCACGACATCGAGCGTGATCGCCGGGTCCGGATTGGCATAGTTGATCGTCGGCGGAATCTTGCCGTTGGCGATGGTCAGGAACGAGATCACCGCCTCGACGGCGCCGGCCGCGGTCAGCGTGTGGCCGATCATCGACTTGTTCGAGGAGATCGGCAGGCTCGCCATGCGCTCGCCGAAGACGGCGGCGCAGCTCATCGCCTCCATCTTGTCGTTCTCCGGCGTCGAGGTGCCGTGGGCGTTGATGTAGTCGACGTCGTCGGGCGTCAGCCCGGCATCGGCCAACGCGTCCTGCATGGCGAGGATCGCCGGCTTGCCGTCCGGGCTCGAGCGGGTGCGGTGGAAGCCGTCGCCGCGCTCGCCGCAGCCGGCGACGATGCCGAGGATGGTCGCACCGCGCGCCAGCGCGTGGTCGTAATCCTCCAGCACCAGCGCACCGGCGCCCTCGCCCATGACGAAGCCGTCCCGGTTCTTCGAGAAGGGCTTGGCCGCGCCTTCCGGCGGATCGTTCTGGGTCGAGAGGGCGGAGAGCAGCGAGAAGCGGATCAGCGCCTCGGCATGGATCGAGCCGTCGGTGCCGATGCAGAGCGCGGCCTCGGTATCGCCGCGGCGGATCGCCTCGACGCCCATCTGGATCGCGGTCGCGCCCGACGAGCAGGCGGTCGAGAGGGAGATCGGCGAGCCCTTGGTTCCGAAGCGGTCGGCGATATGATCGGCGACGCCGCCGAAGACGAAAAGCTCGTGCATCGCGCGGAACTTGCCGGTCTCGGCCGCGCGCAGCAGCCCGTCGTAATCGACGTCGCCTTCGATGGCCTGAGCCATCTCCTGCTTCTGCGGCCATTCCATCTCGACCGGCGGGACGGCCATGAAGAGCTCGCCCGGAAAATCGCCGGAGGTGCCGAGCCCGCTCTGGGTGACGGCTTCTTCCGCCGCCAGCGTCGCCAGTTTCTCGGAGAGCTGAGGGGCAGTGAAGGGCTCGTCGAACAGGAAATCGACGGTGCCACCGATCGTGGTGCGCAAGCCCTCGGTCGGGAAGCGCTCGATGCGGTGGATGCCGGATTGGCCGGCCGTCAGCGCCTTCCAGTTCGTCTCCTTGCCCTGGCCGAGCGAGGTGACGACGCCCAGTCCCGTAACGGCGACGATCGGGCGGCCCTTGGCATCACGATGCGTGGTCATGGCTTCAACCTCTCACGCTTGAACCAGATGCGCGGCGCCTTCGCCGCGCCAATGGCCGGCGCCGGTGACGACCGCTTGCTTCGCCTGCCCAGCCGACAGGGCGATGGCCGCGAGGGCCACGGAGACCGGAAATGCGGCCTCGACGCTATGGCCGACAAGATCGCCCGCCGCGATCCGCTTCGCCGATGGCGCAGCCTTCGCGAGCGCATTGGCCTCCTCGGTCGTGATGCCGGCGCAGCCGGTCGCGGCCGAGACGGCGAGGGTGTCGGCGCCGAGCGGGCCGAAGCCACCGACGAGCCCGGCCAGGGCCGACTCGACCGTGCCGGGCGCGCGGCGGCTGCGCGTCGCGCCGGCATGGCTGAGCTTGGCGTAGACCCTGGCGCCGCGTGCGGCGGCCCGCTCGGCCGATTCGAGGACGAGGAAGGCACCGGCGCTGCCGGTGATCAGGCCTGGAGCTTCCTCGCGCGCGAAGACGGGGGCGAAGCTGCCCCGGTGCAGATAGCCGCCGAGCTCGAAGAGCAGCAGCATGTCGCGGCGCTCGGCATTATAGGCGCCGCCGACCAGCATCAGGTCGGACTGGCCGGAAGCGATGCGGGCATGGGCGGTGCGGATGGCGTCGACGCCGGCCTGCTCCTCGCCCATGAAGGTGCGCGAGGGACCGGTGACGCCATGGACGATGGCGATGTTGCCGGCGAGCAGGTTGGAGAGCTGGGCGAGGAAGAGCGTGGGGCGCAGATCGCCCATCAGGTGCTCGTTGAGATAGGTGCCGGGCTCGTTGGCGCCGCGCAATCCCGTGAGGATGGCGGAATCCACCGCATGGTCGCGCTCGCCGCCGCCGGCGGCGACGATGACCTGCAGCGCGCTCTTGGCCTCGGCATCCTCCTTGATC
>NZ_JBFRDQ010000028.1:0-39012 GCF_052113865.1 Allobosea sp. TAB14
GACCACGCCCTTGGGGTCGCCGGTGGTGCCGGAGGTGTAGTTCAGCGCGATAGCGTCCCATTCATCGTCCGGCATCCGCCACGCGAATTCCGGATCGCCGGAGGCGACGAAATCCTCGTAGTCGACGCTGCCGAGGCGCTCGCCCGGCCCGTCATAGACCGGGTCGTCATAGTCGATGACGAGCGGCTTCGCCTTGCAGAGCGCCAGCGCCTCCCGGATCGTGCCGGAGAATTCGCGGTCGGTGATCAGCACCTTCGCTTCGCCATGGTCGAGCGAGAAGGCGATGATGGCGGCGTCGAGCCTGGTGTTGAGCGTGTTGAGCACGGCACCGGCCATCGGCACGCCGTAATGGCATTCGAGCATGGCGGGCGTGTTCGGCAGCATCGCTGCGACCGTGTCGTTCTTGCCGATGCCGTGTTTCGCCAGCGCCGAGGCGAGGCGGCGGGAGCGAGCATAGAACTCGGCATAGGAGCGGGCGAGCGGGCCGTGGACGATCGCGGTGTGGCTGGGGAAGATCGCGGCGGCGCGCTCGAGGAAGGTGAGCGGCGTCAGCGGCTGGTGATTGGCCGGGTTGCGGTCGAGATCGGTGTCATAGGGCGTGGTCTTCATCTTGGGCCTTCCGCCGTCGTGTCGCCGCARGATTAGCCGCTTGCCGGCTCAACCGTAATCCATCCCTTTTGCCGATGCGGCGCAATCGTCGATGGCGGCGGGCTTGCGGTGCGGAATGCTTCTCGCCACGATGCCATGGAACCGGTCTGGAGAGAGACGATGCGGGTCTTTGCTGCCCTGGCGGGGATGACCGGCTGGGTGGCGCTGGCGCTCCAGTTCTACCTGAGCGTGGTCAACGGCAGCGCGCGGGGGCTGCCTGCCGGCGAGATGGTCCTGCGCTATGTCAGCTTCTTCACGATCCTGACCAACATGCTGGTCGCGCTCGTCCTGACGCAGGCCGTGCTCGCTCCCGGTCGCGGCATCCTCGGCCGGCCCGCGGTGCAGGCGGCGACAGCCGGCTATATCGCCGTTGTCGGCCTGATCTATGTCGCCATCCTGCGCCACACATGGGCGCCGACCGGCCTGCAATGGTGGGTGGATGTGGCGTTGCACTATGCCATGCCGCTGCTCTATCTCGCCTTCTGGCTGGCCTTCGCGGCCAAGGGCAGGCTGCGCTGGGCGATGCTGCTCGGCTGGCTCGCCTATCCCGGGCTCTATCTCGCCTGGGTGCTGGCACGTGGCGCGGCTTCGGGCTTCTACCCCTATCCGTTCATCGACGTGGCGAGGCTCGGCTATGGCCGGATGGCCGCGAACGCGCTCGGCATGATGCTGCTGTTCCTGCTGGTCGGATTCGCCTTCGTCGCGCTCGATCGCCTTCTGACGCGGGGCCGGGCGCTCACCCCCACAGGCGCAGACCCAGGCCGCCGAGCCCATCGAAGACGAGCTTGAGCCCCACCACGACCAGCAGCCAGTAGATGATGCCKTAGAAGCGCTCGGCCGGGACGCGACGGACCAGCCAGACCCCGGCGAAGGTCGCGGCGATGGCGAAGGGCAGCAGCGCGGCGGAGGCGATGAGGTTTGCGGCGCTGAACTGCCCGAGCGCGATATAGGGAATGATCTTCACCCAGTTCATCGCGGCGAAGAAGATCGCGCCGGTGCCGACGAAGACGGCGGGCGGCAGCTTCTGCGGCATGGCGTAGATCTGGAAGGGCGGGCCGCCGGCATGGGCGACCATGCTGGTGAACCCGCAGAAGAAACCCCAAAAGCTGCCCGCGCCCCAGCTCGCCTGCGTCGCGACAGTCGGCTTCTTGCCGTCGCTCAGCATGCGGCGCAGCGCGAAGCCGACCGAGATCAGCCCGACCGCCAGGACGACGGCTGCGTCCGAGACCTTTGCCGCCAGCAGATAACCCATGAGGATGCCCAGGAGCGCGCCGGGCGCCAGCGTCGCCAGATTGCGGCGATCGAATTCGCGCCTGTAGGACCAGACCGAGACCACATCCTGCGCGATCAGCAGCGGCAGCATGATCGCCGCCGCCGTCACCGGCGAGACGACCAGCGCCATCAGCGGCAGGGACAAGAGGCCGATCCCGGAAAAGCCGCCTTTCGCCAGCCCGGTCAGGATGACGGCCGGCACCATGGCGGCGAAGAAGACGAGATCGAAGGGCATGGAGGAATGCTGCGCCGCAGGGCCGAGAGGTTCGGAAGGGGGTGGGCGAAAGTCTTAAAGCAGCGCGCTTGCACTGGCTGAGGGGAGTGCGCAGGATTCCGCGCAAAACCAGCCCCGCCAACGCCGGCTCGCCACGGGGCTTTAGGATGAAACCCGGCGCAGAGGAACGCTTCCCATGAATGGCTCCCATGCGGCGCCCGCCCGCCCGGCGCAAAGCTATAGCGAAACCTATGCAAGCTGGCAGGCCGACCCCGAAGCCTATTGGCTCGACATCGCCAAGGGGATCGACTGGATCAAGCCGCCGCAAAAGGCCTTCGACGCCGCTGCCGGTATCTATGGTCGCTGGTTCCCGGATGCGACCTGCAACACCTGCTTCAACGCGCTCGACCGGCATGTGCGCGACGGGCGCGGTGAGCAGGTCGCGCTGATTCATGACAGCCCCGTCACCGGAACGAAGGCCAGATATACCTATGCCGAGATGCTCGACGAGGTCGCGACGCTCGCCGCCGTGCTGCAGGACCTTGGCGTCGGCAAGGGCGACCGCGTCCTGATCTATATGCCGATGGTGCCGGAGGCGGCCTTCGCCATGCTCGCCTGCGCGCGGATCGGCGCCGTGCATTCGGTGGTGTTCGGCGGCTTCGCTGCCAAGGAACTGGCGACGCGCATCGACGATGCCGAGCCCAAGGTGATCCTGAGCGCAACCTGCGGCATCGAGCCGACGCGGGTGGTCGAGTACAAGCCGCTGCTCGACGGCGCGATCGCAATGGCCCGGCACAAGCCGCAGGCTTGCGTGATCCTGCAGCGGCCGCAGGCCGAGGCCTCGATGCATGCGGCGCGCGACAAGAACTGGCGCATGCTGGTCGCGGCCGCGAAGGCCACCGGGCGCAAGGCCGATTGCGTCGAGGTCGCCGCGACCGACCCGCTCTACATCCTCTACACCTCCGGCACGACCGGCCGGCCCAAGGGCGTGGTCCGCGATAATGGCGGCCACATGGTCGTGCTCAAGGCGACGATGGACCAGCTCTTCGATGTCGGGCCGGGCGAAGTGATGTTCTGCGCCTCCGATGTCGGCTGGGTCGTCGGCCATGGCTATATCGTCTATGCGCCGCTGATCCAGGGCGCGACCAGCGTGCTCTATGAAGGCAAGCCGGTCGGCACGCCCGATCCCGGCGCCTTCTGGCGGGTGATCGCCGAGCACGGGGTGAAGGTGCTGTTCACGGCCCCGACCGCCTTCCGCGCCATCCGCAAGGAGGACCCGGAAGGCAAGCACCTCGCCGGGCACGATCTCTCGCGCTTCAGGGCGCTGTTCCTCGCCGGCGAGCGGGCCGATCCCGAGACGCTGAAATGGGCCGAGGCGCTGCTGAAGGTGTCGGTGATCGACCATTGGTGGCAGACGGAAAGCGGCTCGCCGATCGTCGGCGACCCGATGGGCCTGGGCCTGCTGCCGATCAAGCACGGCTCGCCGACCGTGCCGCTGCCGGGCTGGGACGTGCAGTGCCTCGACGAAGGCGGCCGGCCGGTCGAGGCGGGCAAGATGGGCGCGATCGTGCTGAAGCTGCCGCTGCCGCCGGGCGCGCTGCCGACGCTGTGGAACGACGATGCGCGCTTCCGGGAGGCCTATCTCACGACCTATCCGGGCTATTACAACACTTCGGATGCCGGTTTTATCGATGAAGACGGCTATGTCTTCATCATGGGCCGCACCGACGACATCATCAACGTCGCCGGCCATCGGCTCTCGACCGGCGGCATGGAGGAGGTTCTGGCGGCCCATCCGGCCGTGGCTGAATGCGCGGTCGTCGGCATCCGCGACGCGCTCAAGGGCGAGCAGCCCTGCGGCTTCGTGGTGCTGAAGGCAGGGGTGACGCAGTCGCCGGCGGAGGTCGAGCGAGAACTCGTCGCGCTGGTGCGCGAGCGGATCGGGCCGGTGGCGGCCTTCAAGCTGGCGGTGACGGTCAACCGGCTGCCGAAGACGCGCTCCGGCAAGATCCTGCGGGCGACGATGAAGAAGATCGCCGATGGCGAGGATTATGCCGTGCCGGCGACGATCGAGGATGTCGGGGTGCTCGACGAGATCGGCGCGGTGCTGAAGGGCAGGGGGCTGGGCTGACCACGGACATCGCCGTTGCGTGAGGTTTCGCAACGGCAATACAACTTCACGTTGAATTTACGGTTTGGTGGCAAGATCGACTGTGGTGGGGATAGCCGCAGGCGCTGAATATGGCTGCTTTGCAAGCTGGCCGGATCTTGTTGCCATTGATCGTCGCGCTGGCGCCGTTCGCGCTGGTGCTGGCGCCGCGCGATAACGCGTCGGTGATCGTCTTTGCTGCCGATGGCCGTGCCGCCGCCGCCGCGGTCGCACATGCCGGCGGCACGGTGCTGGCACGCTTCAGCTCGTTCGGATTCGTTGCCCGCGCCGAGAGCCCGGGCTTTGCGACGCGTCTCTATCTCGCAGGAGCCCTTCTCGTTCTGGACGGCGCCGGTCGCGGCGGTTGTCTGGCCTCGACGGGGCGTTCATGACACGCGACGGAAGGGTGGATCCGGTGAGCCGCAGCCTCAATGACATTCGTCAGGCCTTCACGACGCCGCTGATGTACGGGCAATGGGGGTTCGTTCCGATCGTCGCCCTCGTCGCCTGGTTCAACGGGCATTCCATGGTTGCGGTCGCTCTGGTCTCCGCGCTTCTCGCGGGTGGCGGAACGCTGGCCTGGGTGCAGGACAGGACGGGCCTCTCGACGCGGATCACCTCGACGGTCGCGCTGTGCGGGCAGGTGGCCCTGCTGGTGCTGGCCTGCGAAGGCACGCGCTACCAGATCGACATGCACATGGCCTTCTTCGCCGCGCTCGCGGTCACGACGGCGTGGTGCTGCTGGCGGGCGATCCTGGCCGCGACGGCGGTGGTCGCAGTCCACCATCTCGTCCTCAACCTGATCTATCCGCTGGCGGTGTTTCCGGACGGGGCGGAATTCCTGCGCGTCGTCACCCATGCCGTGATTCTGCTGGCCGAGGCCGGCGCGCTCGTCTGGCTGGCGCTGCGGCTCGAAAAGGCCTTGTTCACGGCCGATGTGGCGACGGATACCGCCATTGCGAACCAGCAGCGTGAGGATGACCTGCGGCGCGAGGCCGAGCTTGCCGACGAGCGGCGCGACATCATGGAAGCCAGGCTGCTTGCCGCCGTCGGAACGACGGTCGAGGCGGCGCGGCGCGGCGACTTCTCGGTCCGGACGACGCAGACATCCGATCTCGGCCGGCTGAGCTCGCTTGTGCAGGGCGTCGACGAACTCGCCGGCGTCTGCGAAGGCTTTCTCGACGAGACGGACCGGGCGCTGGCGGCGCTGGCAGCGGGCGATCTGACGGCGCGGATGGCGACCGGGTTCGAGGGGCGGCTGGCCGGGGTGGCGGTGAATTTCAATCGCTCGGCCGAGGCGCTGGGCAGCCTGCTGGCTGATGTCACGCAGAGCGCTTCCGATACGCGTCAGGCCGCCGATGCGATCCTGTCGGCGACGGACGACCTGTCGCAACGCGGCGAAAGTCAGGCCGCGGCTCTGGAAGACACGTCCACCGCGATCGAGGGGATTGCCGCGACGATCCGGGCGACGGCGGAGAAGGTTTCCTCAGCCGCCAGCAAGGCCCGCAGCACGGCCGACAGCGCCGATGCAGGCGCGGCCGTTGCCGGCAGCGCCGTGGCGGCGATCGACAGGATCGACGATCAGGCAAGGCGGATCGTCGATATCGTCGAGGTGATGGACGGTCTTGCCTTCCAGACCAATCTGCTTGCGCTCAACGCCTCGGTCGAGGCGGCACGCGCCGGTGAGGGCGGGCGCGGTTTCGCCGTGGTCGCCACCGAGGTTCGGCGGCTGGCTCAGCAATCGGCCGATGCGGCGCGGGATGYCCGGCTGCTGATCGACGAGACCAAGACGCAGGTCGATGAAGGCGTGAGATTGGTGCGCGAGGTTGGGCAAAGCCCGGAGCGCCGCGATATCCACTCCAGAGCGTGAACGCCAGCGGCGCGTGGCATAATCACCGAGCCGTCCTGGGGGAGCGGCTCGGTCACGCATCGGTCGAGCCTCAGTCCTCGTCGTCCTCGTCGGCCGGGCGCTTGATCTGCTTCAGCTTGGCGAAGACGGAATCGACGTCGATCGCGGCTTCCTCCTCGCGCTTCGGCCGGCTCATGTCGGCGAAGGGCTGGGTCTCCGTTCGCACGGGCTCCGGAGCGGTCGCTTCCTCGACCGAGAGCAGGGTCGAGCCGGCCTCGGCCAGCGCGGCCGGGCGGTCCTTGGCGGCGCGGGCGACCTCGAAGTCCAGGTCGATCTGCGAGCATAGGCCGAGGCTGACCGGGTCGATCGGATTGAGCTGCTGGGCGTTCCAATGCGTCCGGTCGCGGATCTGCGCGATGGTCGACTTGGTGGTGCCGATCAGGCGAATGATCTGCGCGTCCTTGAGCTCGGGGTGGTTGCGCAGCAGCCAGAGGATGGCGTTCGGACGGTCCTGGCGCTTCGAGACCGGGGTGTAGCGCGGGCCCTTGGTGCGCTTGATCTCCGGCACCTTCACCTTGCGCTCGGCGAGGCGCAGATGATGGTTCGGGTTCGCGGCGGCGCGCTCGAGCTCCTCGCGGGTGAGCTGGCCGGAGGTGATCGGGTCGAGACCCTTGATGCCGGCCGCCACTTCGCCATCGGCAATGCCGCGCACCTCGAGCGGGTGCAGCTTGCAGAACTCGGCGATCTGCTCGAAGGTCAGCGAGGTGTTCTCGACCAGCCAGACCGCAGTGGCCTTGGGCATCAGCGGGGGTTGTGACACGGGGGGCGTCTCCTGAATTGCCCTGGCGCCGTCTCAGGCTCGGCAGGGCAGGGTCGCGGACAATAGCTCTCATGCGCCGACCGGCCTCCTCGGCCGGCCATCCAAATCATCGACGATGAGCAGGATGGCGCGCCTTATAGGCGAGCGCGTGGCAGGTGTCCATGGAAAGTGACGTTCATATCGTCAGSACGATCTTGCCGATATGGGCGCTCGATTCCATCAGGCGGTGCGCCTGCGCCGCTTCCGCCAGCGGGAAGGTCGCGCTGATCAGCGGCTTGCAGCGTCCGGCGTCCAGCAGCGGCCAGACCTTCTCCTGCAATTCCGCTGCGATGGCGGCCTTCTCGGCGACGGTGCGGGGCCGTAGCGTCGAGCCGGTGTGGGTCAGACGCTTCAGCATCAGCCGGCTGAAATTGACCGTCGCTTTCGGCCCGTTGAGGAAGGCGATCTGGACGATGCGGCCCTGATCGGCGGCGGCCTCGTAATTGCGGTCGATATAGTCCCCGCCGACCATGTCGAGGGTCAGGTTCACGCCGCGCCCGGCGGTCGCGGCCTTCGTCGCCGCGACGAAATCCTCCGTGCGGTAGTTGATGGCGTGGTCGGCGCCGAGCTCGCGGCAGGCCTGGCACTTCTCGTCCGAACCCGCGGTCGCCAGCACGGTCGCGCCGAAGGCCTTGGCGAGCTGGATCGCCGTGGTGCCGATGCCCGACGAGCCGCCATGGACGAGGAAGCTCTCGCCCGCCTGCAGGCGCCCGCGCTGGAAGACATTGGTCCAGACGGTGAAATAGGTCTCGGGGACGGCGCCCGCCTCGATCAGCGAAAGCCCCGTCGGCACGGGCAGGGCGTTGCTCTCGTGGACGACGGCGTATTGCGCATAGCCGCCGCCGGCGACGAGGCCGCAAACCTGGTCGCCGAGCGCGAAGCGCGTCGCGCCCTCGCCGAGCGCGACGACCGTGCCGGCGATCTCGAGGCCCGGGATGTCGGAAGCGCCGGGCGGCGGGTTGTAGCCGCCCTGCCTCTGTAGCACGTCGGGCCGGTTGACCCCGGCTGCCGCGACCGCGACGAGGATCTCGCCGGCAGCCGGCTGCGGGACGGGGCGCGTCTGCGGTTTCAGCACGTCGGGGCCGCCGGGGGCCTCCATGCCGATCGCGATCATGGTCCGGGGAACGATGCTCGAAGCGGTGTTCATGAGGCTCTCCTGCTGGGTCGAATGGCGTAATCGATCCGACGAGATAGGTCTTTGTTTTAACGTTGGCTTTTCCCGAAAACCGCATTTGGTTTTCGGGCCGCTGCCCCCGGCATGTTGCGGCGCAGCTTGGCGGCATGGGTCAGAGTTGTTTAGCCTACCCCTTCGAGTTTGGTGAGATGCGAGGCCGCCATGTCGTTATTCCCGGAGGATGATCGCCCGAAGCCGAAGCGCGTCCATGAGATCGGGCAGGATCTGTCGACCCTGTCGCTGGGCGAGCTGGAGGAGCGGATCGCCGCGCTGAAGGCCGAAATCGAGCGGCTGACCGAGGCGCGGGCGAGCAAGAGCGCGTCGCGCGCGGCGGCGGACGCCTTCTTCCGCCGGCCGGCCTGAAAATCGGGCGGGCCGGGTCCCGGTTAAGGGATCATTAATGATTCCAAAGTATGAATCGCATCATCCAGTTTGTCTGGATGTGAGTGGCTCCTGCCTACTCTGTTTGACGCCTCCCTGTTGACCTTCACGAGCCGCCTTTGGCGGCTCTTTTTTTATCCAAGGGGCATCCGGGGTACTGGCGGCGGACTGCCTTGTTGCCGCCACGGATGTCTACCTCCATTAAGGTTAACGACATCTTACCGGGGCCGGTCATCGTTAACGGCGCTATCCTTGCGGTGTCGTGGGCATGATCCGCGTTGCGTTCCAGAGGCGCACGCGATTGTGCCGATGGGAGACACCGTATGAACGACGCCCAGTTGCTCGAACTGCCCCGGGAAGGAACGATCTCCTTCGCGCGCGGCTTCGTTCGATCCGACGCCTTCATGATCCTGTTCCGCGAGGGCATGGGGCTGGTCGAGCAGACCGCGGCCTATCTCGATGGCGAGGGCCGCAAGGAATCGGCGGCGCTGCCGCGCGAGGTCGCGCTGACCTATGCCACCGAGAGCATGCGCCTGACGACGCGGCTGATGCAGATCGCTTCCTGGCTGCTGGTGCAGCGAGCCGTCGCGGAGGGCGAGATGACGGCCGAGCAGGCGCGGGCCGAGCACAGCAAGGTCAAGATCGGCGATCCGATGATCCCGCCGGCCGAGCATATCGTCGCCCGGCTGCCCGAGCGGCTGCGCCAATTGATGGACCATTCGGTCCGCCTTCAGGCGCGCATCCGCCATCTCGAGGAGCAGATGTCGGGCCATGCCCCGCTGCCGGAGACCGCGAATCCGGTGCAGGACCAGCTCGCCAGCCTGCAGGCGCGGCTTGAGCTGCGGGGGTGAGGGCTGGGGCGTACCTCATCGTCATTCCGGGCTTGACCCGGAATCCATCGTAGAGCCGCGGAGTCCTATGATGGATTCCGGATCTGCGCTGCTGTGCAGCTTGTCCGGAATGACGGAGATCGTCGCTCGATGAGCCCGAAACAAAAAACCCGGCCGCGAGGCCGGGTTTTTGCATTTTCGGAGGAAGCGGCCTTGCGACCGCTTCGACTTACTTCTTGCCGATCGTGCCGAGGCCAGCGAAGCGCGAGTTGAAGCGCGAGACACGGCCGCCGCGGTCCAGCATATGCTGCGTGCCGCCGGTCCAGGCCGGGTGGGTCTTCGGGTCGATGTCAAGGTTCAGCGTGTCGCCTTCCTTGCCGTAGGTCGAGCGCGTCGCATACTCGCTGCCATCGGTCATGACGACCTTGATGGTGTGGTAGTCGGGGTGGATGCCGGCCTTGGCCATGACGAAATCCTCGAAGCTTACAAAAACGGGCGTGTCGACAAGCAGGCGGACCTGCCCGGCCCGTCGAAAGAATTCGGATGAGCCTGTCGTGAAGTCGCGAGCACATATCGCAGACGCAGGCGCAGCGCAAGTTTGACGGTGCCGAACCACGCCTGCGGCGTTGCGACATTTGCCAAGGCTTGCCCGATCGGCTTTGTCCGGTGTTGAAGATTGCTATCGTTCCAGGGCGCGCGAAGCGCGCGATTGCAGCAGGAGTTCCGGCGCGTGGCCGAAGCTGACGGGAAAGACGACAAGGCGCGGCCGGATTTCCGTTCGCTGGCGACCTTCTGGCCCTATGCGCGGGCGCAGAAGCGGCGCATCGCCGCGGCTCTCGTCGCGCTCATCGTGGCCTCGCTGGCGACGCTGATCCTGCCCGTCGCGGTCCGGCGCGTCATCGATGTCGGCTTTGCCGGCGGGGAGCAGCAGCTCGCCAACAGCTATTTCATCCTGCTGATCGGCGTCGTCGCCGTGCTGGCGCTGGCGAGCTCGGCGCGATTCTATCTGGTGATGACGGTGGGCGAGCGCATCGTCGCCTCGCTGCGTGCCGACGTCTTCCGGCATCTGACCCGGCTGGAGCCCGCCTTCTTCGATTCGAGCAAGGCGGGCGACCTCGTCTCCCGGCTCACCGCCGACACGACGCAGATCAAGTCCACCTTCGCCTCGACGGCCTCGATCGCGTTGCGCAACGCCATCATGGCGCTGGGCGCGCTCGGGCTGATGGTGGCGACGAGCCCGCGGCTCTCGGCCATCGTCATCGGCGTGATCCCGCTGATCGTGATTCCGCTGGTGATGTCGGGGCGATCGGTCAGGCACCGCGCCCGGGCGGCGCAGGACCGGCTGGCCGAGGCTTCCGCCTTCGCGGCGGAGGCGGTCGGTGCCATCCGCACGATGCAATCCTTCGGCGCGGCGGTGCAGACATCGGCCCGCTTCGAGGCCGCTTCCGACGGGGCCTATGGCGCCTCGCGGGAGGCGACCGCCTCGCGGGCGCTGCTGTCGGGCGTCGCGATCTTCCTGGTCTCGGCCAGCGTCGTCTGCGTGCTGTGGGTCGGCGCGACCGAGGTGTTCGACGGGCGCATGACCGGCGGACGGCTGTCGCAGTTCATCCTTTATGCAGTGCTGGCGGCGAGCTCGCTCGGCCAGCTCTCGGAGGTCTATGGCGATATCAGCGCCGCGGCGGGCGCCTCCGGCCGGYTTGGCGAAATCCTGGCGATGAAGCCTGCCATCGCCGCGCCGCCGATGCCTAAGCCGATGCCCGAGGCCTCGCTCGGCGAGCTCGCCTTCGAGGATGTTTCGTTCAGCTATCCCGGGCGGGACGCCTCGGCGCTCCATCATCTCAGCTTCTCGATCCGGCCGGGCGAGCGCATTGCGCTGGTCGGCCCGTCCGGCGCGGGCAAGAGCACGGTGCTGCAACTGGCGCTGCGCTTCTACGATCCGCAGGGCGGGCGCGTCGTGGTGGATGGCGTGGCCGGGCCTGAAGCCGATCCGGAGGTCTGGCGGCAGCGCTTCGCGCTGGTGCCGCAGGAGCCGACCGTCTTCGGTGTCTCGGTTCGGGACAATATCGCCTATGGCCGCCCCGATGCCACGCAGGCCGAGGTCGAGGAAGCGGCGCGACTCGCGGCGGCGGACGGCTTCATCCGGGCTCTGCCGCAGGGCTACGACACCATCGTCGGCGAGCGCGGGGTGACGCTCTCGGGCGGGCAGCGCCAGCGGCTCGCGATTGCGCGGGCGGTGCTGAAGGACGCGCCGATCCTGCTGCTCGACGAGGCGACCAGCGCGCTCGATTCCGAAAGCGAGCGGGCGGTGCAGGATGCGCTCGACCGGTTGATGCTGGGGCGCACGACGCTGGTCGTCGCGCATCGCCTCGCGACCATCCTCTCGGCCGACCGCATCCTCGTGATGGAGGAAGGACGCATCGTCGAGCAAGGCACCCACGCCGAGCTCAAGGCGCGCGGCGGGCTCTATGCGAGGCTGGCGGCGTTGCAGTTCGGGCTGGAGGCGGCCTGAGGCCAGCCCTCAGCGCGGCAGCGAGGCGTAATAGGCCGAAAGCGCCTGAGCCTCGGCCAGGGAGATCGAGCGGGCCATGTAGCGCATCTCCTTGTGCGGGCGCTTGCCGGAGCGGAAGGCCAGCATCTGGTTGTACATGTAGAGTTCGTTCTGGGCGGCGAGATGCGGTACGTCGGCGCTGCGGGCGATGCCGTCGAGACCGTGACAGACCGCGCATTCCTCGGCCGGCGAGGTCCGTGGCTCGGCCGATGCAGGATAGGCCCCCAGCAGCGCAAGGATGGCGAGCAGCGGCCGCGCGGCCGCAAGCCTGCGGGACATGGCCTCAGCGCTCCGTGATCTTGAACTCGATGCGCCGGTTGCGGCGATGGGCCTCGTCGGTATTGGCGAGGTCGAGCGGCTGGTATTCGCCGAAGCCGGTCGCCGCGACGCGGTCATTGGGCAGGCCGCGCGACATCAGATACTCCACCACCGCGATGGCGCGGGCCGCGGAGAGATACCAGTTCGACGGGAATTGCGCCGTCTTGATCGGGCGSKYGTCGGTGTGSCCGTCGACGCGCAGGATCCAGGGCAGGTCCGGCGGCATCTCGCGGGCGAGGTCGAGCAGGACCGTGGCGAATTTGTCGAGCTCGGCCTGGCCCTCCGGCTTCAGCACCGCCTGGCCGGCATCGAAGAAGATCTCGGACTGGAAGACGAAGCGGTCGCCGACGGTGCGGATGTCCGGCCGCGTGCCGAGCACCTGCCGCAGCCGCCCGAAGAAATCGGAGCGGTAGCGCGCCAGCTCCTGCACGCGCTGGGCCAGCGCCACGTTGAGGCGCGAGCCGAGATCGGCGATGCGGGTCTGCGAATCCCTGTCCTTGGCCTCGGAGGCGGCGAGCGCCTCCTCCAGCGCCGCGAGCTGGCGGCGCATGGCGATGATCTGCTGGTTGACGAGGTCGACCGAGGCCTGGGCGCGGGCGGAGAGCTGCTTCTCGTTCTCCAGCGCCTTCTGCGTCTCGGCGAGCTGGGCGCCGGCATTGCCGTTCTGCTGCGTGTCGAGCAGGCCCTGCAGGCGGCTGCGCTCGCCCTGCGTCTGGGCGAGCGTCGACTGCATGAGCTGCAGGCTCTCCTGCGCCTGCCGGTTGGAGGAACGCTCCAGGGCGAGAAGGTCGGTCAATTCGGAAATCTGCTTGTTCAGCCGCTCCAGCGCCGTGTCCTTGCCGGTCAGCTCCTGCGAGAGGAAGAACTGGCCGAGCACGAAGACGGTGAGCAGGAAGACGATGCCGATCAGCATCGTCGAGAGCGCGTCGACGAAGCCGGGCCAGAAATTCACGTCCTCGCGGCGGTGGGCGCGGGAAAGGGCCATCGTCAGTTTCCTGCTGCGGTTGCGGGGCGGATCATGGCTCCGTGATGTGGTCCGCGGTGAGGCGTTCGATGAGCCGCTTCATGTCCTTCTCGCGGGTGGCCTGCGCCTCGACCCAGTCGCGGATCATCTGCTGCTCGGAGCGCATGTGCTGGACGAGGCCCTGAATGCCCTCGGCGAGATTGGCGAGCGCCTGCGTCGCCGCCCGGTTGTTGGCGGCGCCGTCGGCCATCGCCGCGCTCAGCTTGTCGAAGCGGTCGGCCAGCGGGTTGCCGGTCGGCAGGAGCGGGGTCACGCCCGGCAAGGCGGTGCGCGTGCCGAGCCAGCTTTCGATCTCGTTGCGGAAGCGGCGCTGCGCCTGCGCGACCTGCAGGTCGAGGAAGCCGAGGATCAGCGAGCCGGCGATGCCGAAGAGCGAGGAGGAGAAGGACAGGCCCRTGCCGGCGAGCGGCGCCGAGAGCCCGGCCTTGAGATCGTCGAAGAGCACGCCGGCTTCCGCCCCGGTGCGCAGCGAATTGATGACCGAGCCGACCGAGCCGACCGTTTCGAGCAGACCCCAGAAGGTGCCGAGCAGGCCGAGGAAGACGAGCAGACCGGCGAGATAGCGCAGCACCTCGCGCCCGTCATCGAGCCGGACGGAGACCGATTCGACGATGGAGACGGCCTGGGCCGGTGCGAGGCTGGCCTCGTCCAGCGCCGGCAGCACGGAGCCGAGCGGCGCGATGACCTCGCCTCGGCGGGTTTCGGCATGGCGGGGGGCGGCGGCGAGGCGGGTGGCGGCGCGCGCCTCGCTGTGCAGCCGCCAGAGCTCGCGCAGCGCGACCAGCACGCCGACGAGCAGCGCGCCGAGGATGAGGCCGTTCAGCCCCGGATTGGTCATGAAGGCCTTGGCCAGCCCGGCTTGCAGGATGTAGCCGAGGAAGCCGATCAGCGCGAGGAAGACCAGCGCGCGGACGACATAGCGGAGAGGCCGGGAGAAGCGGGTGTCGTCTCGCGGGGGTGCGACCGTGATCTCTTCGGCCGCCAGATCCTCGTTCGCCATGCTTCGTCTTCCGTTCGCCTCGGATCGCAGAGCGCGCGATTCCCCGACCAGGCTGGTTCAACCCGGTCGGATCCTGCTCGCAGGGAACTGTCGCCTCCCCTACGGACAGGATCAAGCCTGAAAGATCAAGGTTCTATGTCAGCCGGCCGTCTTGAGGGCCGCGCGCAGCGCCTGTTCACAGGCTTCGTTGCCGCAGATGACGTCCTTCGCGCTGGTCACCTGCTTGCCGTCGAGCGTGCCGAAGGTGCCGCCGGCTTCGCGGATCAGCACGCTGCCGGCCGCGAAATCCCAGGTGTTGAGCCCGCGCTCCCAGTAGCCGTCGAGGCGGCCTGCGGCGACATAAGCGATGTCGAGTGCGGCCGAGCCCAGGCGGCGGACATTGGCGAAGCGCGGCATCACGGCCGCGAGTTCGCGCAGGAACTGGCCGTGCCCGCCCTTGCCGATATGCGGAATGCCCGTGCCGACCAGCATCTCCGTCGGCTCGCGGAGGCCGGAGACGCGCAGGCGGCGGTTGTTGACATAGGCGCCCTTGCCCTTCTCCGCCATGAACAGCTCGTCCTTGGCCGCATCATAGATGATGCCGGCGATGAACTGGTTGTCGCGCTCCAGCGCGACCGAGATGTTCCAGTGCGGGATGCCGCGCAGGAAGTTGTGGGTGCCGTCGAGCGGGTCGATATGCCAGCGGTTGCTCTCGTCCGTGCCGTGGACGACGCCGCTCTCCTCCATGACGAAGCCGTAGCCGGGACGGGCCTTCTCCAGCGACTCGCGCAGGATCTGTTCGGCCTTGTGATCCGCCTTGGAGACGAAGTCGCCCGGTCCCTTGGCGAGCACCTGCAGATTCTCGACCTCGCCGAAATCGCGCTTCAGCGAACGGGACGCCTTCATCACGGCGTCGGTCATCACGGTCATCAACGGAGAACGAATCATCTGAACCTCTTGCGCGCCGTCACGGCACGGTGAGCCTGCGGCAGCGTAGCGCGCGGCGAAAATAGCGTGCCGTCACTTGCGCGGCTCTTAGGGCGCCGTCAAGACGAAGCTGCTGATGCGGGAGGCGGCCATGTTGGCGGCGCGGCCCTTCTGCTCGGGATTGAGACGGTCGAACAGCTCGTCCAGGGCCGCATCGTCGAGCCCCTGCGAGCGGGCGGCGAGATGCCAGGCGGCGGCCTCGATCGTGTCGGGCGCGATACCGAGGCCGAACTGATAGAGCTTGGCGAGGCGGTTCTGGGCGATGGCGTTGCCCTGATAGGCGGCGTGCAGGAAAAGTTTCGCCGCGGCGGCTTCGTCCTTCGGCACGCCGGTGCCGTTGAACAGCATGATGGCGTATTCGACCTCGCCCGGCACATTGCCGGCGGCTGCGGCCTTCTTCAGCCAGTTAGCCGCGACCTCTCCGGATTGCGGCAGGCCGCGACCCTGCCTGGCAAGGACGCCGAGCGCATGCATCGCATCGCCGATCTGGGCCTTCGCGGCGACCTGAAGGCAGGCGATGGCGCGCTTGTCGTCAGCCTCGCGGCCCGTCGCCAGCAGCGCGAGGGCGAGGTTGTAGTTGGCCAGCGGGTGGCCGGCGGCGGCGGCCTTCTCCAGCAATTGCCCGGCGCGGACGGGATCGGGCTTGCCGCTGTTCGGGTCGAGCAATTCGGTCGCCAGCGCGAAGGTGGCGTTGATGTCGCCGCGCGCATCCGCCTGCTGGTACCATTCGGTGGCCGCCTTCTGGTCGGGCGCCACGCCGAGGCCCTGGCGGTAGATCTCGCCCAGCAGCGTCATCGCGGCGGCGTCGTTGTGGTCGGCCTCGACGCGCTTCAGCGCCTCGGTCTGGGCGCGCCGGTAGTGGCCGGCCTGATAGGCGCCATAGGCGAGGTCCTCGAACGGCGCGCCGGCGGCGCTCGTCGTGCCCGCGGCGCCGAGCGAGGCTGCCAGCAGGATCGCGCAGCCCGCTCGATTCATCGGGCGGCCTTCCGCGCCGCGCAGGCGGACATGGCGGCATTGGCGGCCTCGACCAGGGCGCGGATGTCCTGCCCCTCGGCAAAGGCCCAGGCGCCGAGGGCCACGAATTCGGCCCCGGTTTCGATCAGCGGCTCGATCGAGTCGGCATCCGGCGCATAGGCGACGCAGGGCGTCTCGAAGATCTCGGCCCACCAGCCGGCGCGCTCGATTACGGCCGGCAAGGGCGGCATGCTGCCGTCCGGCCGCGGCTCGCCGAACATGACGTAGTCGACGCCGGCCTCGCCGGCATCCATGGCGTCATGGCGCGCCCTGAGGCCGCCGACGCCGATGATGCGCTCGGTCTTGAGGCTGGCGCGCGCCTCCGCGATCGCCTGCGGGCCGCCGGTGATATGCACGCCGTCGGCGCCGCCGCGCGCGGCGACCAGCGCATTGTCCTCGACGATGAGGGCGACGCTGTTGCCTTGCACCGGGCCGGCGAGGCGCTTGACGCGCTCGATGCGGCTGCGGTCGTCGCCGGGCGTCAGCCGGAGCAGGATGGCCGCGACATCGCCGCCGGCCATCGCCTGCATCAGGCGGAAGGCCATGGCGTCGGCGTCCTCGACCGGCGGGGTGACGAGCATCAGGCGAGTGGGGGAAGGATGTGTTGTCATGATCGGCTGCGCAAACGGCCCGCAGCGAAGTCCAATGTCAAGACCGCAAGCCCGGCAACGAGGCTCCAGAAGGCCGAGCCGATGCCGAAAAGCGAAAGACTCGACGCCGCGACGCAGAATGCGATCGCCGCGGCGAAGCGCTCTCGGTCCGACGACATCGCTTGCGCGAGCGCGCCGGTGAAGGAGCCGGCGAGGCCCAAGCCCGCCACGGCGACGATCAGCGCCTTCGGCAGCGCCAGCAGGAGCGCGATCAGCAGGCCGGTGCAGCCGGCGATGACGAGATAGGAAAAGCCGTAGATCACGCCCGCCTTCCAGCGCTGCTTCGGATCGGGATGGGTGTCGCTGCCGGTGCAGATCGAGGCTGATATCGCCGCCATGTTGGACATATGCGCGCCGAAGGGTGCGGTCAGCAGCGAGACGAGCCCGGTGGCGAACAGGGCCGGCGCCGTCGGGGGATTGTAGCCGGCGGCGCGCAGCACGGCGAAGCCCGGCAGGTTCTGGGCTGCCATGGTGACGAGATAGAGCGGGACGCCGATACCGAGCATGGCGCCAATATCGAAGCGCGGCGTGACGAATTCGAGGCTGGTGAGCGCGATCCCGCCGGCCGGCCAGTGGGCGAGCCCGCCCAGGAAGCTGATGACGACGCCAGCGACCAGCGCCGCGACGACGCCCAGGAACGGGTTGAGAAGCCGCGCGACGAAGAAGATCGCGAGCAGGGGCAGCACGAGCAGCGGCGATATCCGCATTTCGTCGAAGACGGCGACGACGAAACGGAAGATCACGCCCGCCAGCATCGCCGAGGCGATCGGCATCGGGATGCGCTCGATCAGCCGGCCGAGCGGGCGGAAGGCGGCGGTCAGCATCATCAGCATGGCGGCGACGAGGAAGGCGCCGACGGCAGAGGCCATGTCGAAGCCGCTGGCGGCGGCGATCAGCGCCGCACCCGGCGTCGACCAGGCGCAGATCATCGGCATGCGGTAGCGCCAGGACAGCCAGATGCTGGGCAGGCCGGTGCCGATGGCGAGGGCGGCGACCATGGAAACGGTCTGCTCGGGCGTGGCGCCGAGCGCCTGCGCGGCCGAAAGAATGACCGCGACCGAGGCGGCGAAGCCGACGAAGACCGCAACGAGGGCGGAGAAGACGATCGACATGGGGTTGCGGGGACCAGCGGGGCAGGGACAGCGCTGCCCTTGGATCAGAAATCGCACCGCGCGGAAAGGGCGCTCCCGGCATGGCTGCAGCGAGCGCGACGTACGACGAGCGCGGTCGTCAGGGCAGAAACCGCCCGACCTTGGCTTCGAGCAGGTGGACGAGGGCTGGGTCCATGAACGCGTAGTTGTCGGGAATGTCGAGGCAGATCACCCGCGCCGATTTCAGATATTTGCCGAAACGCCGCTGCAGCTTGGCGCGCTGCTCGCGCTCCATCACGAAGATCAGGTCGGCCCAGGCAACGAGATCGCTTGTCAACGGCACGTCCGCATCGTGGTTCGTGCCGGCGGACGCGACCTCAAGGTCACGCCTCTCAGAGAAGATCTGTTCGGCCGTGGGGCTGCGCAACCGATTCCGGCTGCAGACGAACAGAACTTTCTTCATGGGATGGAGGCCTTGCGGGTGAAGCGATGCTCCACCCGCCCGAAATCGTCTTTCACGCCGCCTTCTTCGCGCCGAAGGTCGGGTCGAGCTCGCCCTTGGCGTAGCGCTTGGCCATCTCGGCCAGCGTGATCACGCGCTTGATCTTGGAAGCCTGGCCGGCGGTGTTGAACTCCTCCAGCCGCTTCTTGCAGAGCGCGGTCATCGCCTCCATGGCGGGCTTCAGATACTTGCGCGGATCGAACTCGCCGGGGTTCTCGGACAGAATCTTGCGGATCTGGCCGGTCATCGCCATGCGGTTGTCGGTGTCGATGTTGATCTTGCGCACGCCGTGCTTGATGCCGCGCTGGATCTCCTCGACCGGCACGCCCCAGGTCTGGGGCATCTTGCCGCCATACTGGTTGATGATGTCCTGGAGGTCCTGCGGAACGCTGGACGAGCCGTGCATGACGAGATGCATGTTCGGCAGCTTCTTGTGGATCTCCTCGATGACGTTCATCGCGAGGATCGCGCCGTCGGGCTTGCGGGTGAATTTGTAGGCGCCGTGCGAGGTGCCCATGGCGATGGCGAGCGCGTCGACCTTGGTCTCGGCGACGAACTTCACCGCCTCGTCGGGGTTGGTCAGGAGCTGGTCGTGGCTGAGCTTGCCCTCGAAGCCGTGGCCGTCCTCCTTCTCGCCCTCGCCGGATTCAAGCGAGCCGAGCACGCCGAGTTCGCCCTCGACCGAGATGCCGCCGAGATGGGCCATGTCGGTGACGGTCCTGGTGACGCCGACATTGTAGTCCCAGTCGCCCGGGGTCTTGCCGTCGGCCTTGAGCGAGCCGTCCATCATCACCGAGGTGAAGCCGGCCTGGATCGCGGTCATGCAGGTCGCCGGCTCGTTGCCGTGGTCGAGATGCACGCAGACCGGGATATGCGGATAGATCTCGGTGACGGCGTCCATCATGTGCTTGAGCATGATGTCGTTGGCGTAGCTGCGGGCGCCGCGCGAGGCCTGGATGATCACCGGCGCGTCGGTGGCGTCCGCTGCCGCCATGATCGCCAGCGCCTGCTCCATGTTGTTGATGTTGAAGGCGGGCACGCCGTAGTCGTTCTCGGCGGCATGGTCGAGCAACTGGCGAAGCGTGATACGGGCCACGATGGCACTCCCCTTTGGCTAAATCGGTATGATGGTTGGATTTAGTGCGTAAGCGCCGCTCGCGCAAAGCCAAAGCGGCGACGTGCTGAAAATGCGAAGGGCCGCCCGTTGCCGGGCGGCCCCTGAAAAACAGCCGGAATCAGGCCTTCCGAAGCGCCTCGACGCCCGGCAGGGGCTTGCCTTCCATCCATTCGAGGAAGGCGCCGCCCGCCGTCGAGACATAGGTCAGCTCGTCGGCGACGCCGGCATGGTTCATCGCCGAGACGGTGTCGCCGCCGCCGGCAACGGCAACCAGCTCGCCGGCCGCGACCCGCTTGGCGACGGCCTTGGCGACAGCGACGGTCGCGGTATCGAAGGGCGGCAATTCGAAGGCGCCGAAGGGCCCGTTCCAGACCAGCGTCTTCACCTTGCCGAGCCGCAGCACGACCTCGGCGATGGAGAGCGGGCCGGCATCGAGGATCATCTCGTCGGCCTCGACCCCGTCGACCGGCACGACGCGATAGCCCGGATGGGCCTTGAACTCGCGGGCCACCAGCGCATCGACCGGCAGCAGGATCTCGCAGCCGGCGGCCTTGGCCTTCTCCTCGATCTCGCGGGCGGTGCCGGCGAGATCGTGCTCGCACAGCGACTTGCCGACATTGATGCCGCGGGCGGCGAGGAAGGTGTTGGCCATGCCGCCGCCGATGACGAGGATGTCGACCTTCTTCACGAGATTGCCGAGCAGGTCGAGCTTGGTCGAGACCTTGGCGCCGCCGACGATGGCCATCACCGGGCGGGCGGGGTTGTCGAGGCCGGCGGAGAGCGCCTCCAGCTCGGCCTGCATGGTGCGGCCGGCATAGGCCGGCAGGACATGGGCGAGACCCTCGGTCGAGGCGTGGGCCCGGTGCGCGGCCGAAAAGGCGTCGTTGACATAAAGGTCGCCATTGGCGGCGATCGCCCTCACGAAATCCGGATCGTTCTTCTCGTCGCCTGCGTGGAAGCGGGTGTTCTCCAGCAGCAGAACGTCGCCGTTCTTCGCGGCCGTCACGGCCTTGGCGACGTCGTCGCCGATGCAGTCCTCGACGAAGGTGACGGGCCGGCCGAGCGCATGCGCCAGCGCCGGCACGACCTGCTTCAGGCTGTTCTTGTCGTCGCGGCCCTTGGGACGGCCGAAATGGGCGAGCAGGATGACCTTGCCGCCCTTGTCGGCGATCTCGCGAATGGTCGGCAGCACGCGGTCGATGCGGGTGGTGTCGCTGACCTTGCCGTCCTCCATCGGGACGTTGAGATCGACGCGGACGAGGACGCGCTTGCCGGCGACATCGGCATCGTCGAGGGTACGAAAGGCGCTCATCGCGGCAGCAGGCCTCCGAACAGGCCGGGCACGCCGAATTTCAGCACGAGGATGGTGAGGATGACCGTCAGCACCGCGGTGACGATGGCGGTCATGAACAGGGTGCCGGCACGCGGCGTCGCATCGACGCGGCTGCGCAGATTGGCGATCTCGCCGCGGATCGCGGCGAAGTCCATGGTGCCGGCTGCGGCGTCGACCTTGTGGGCGCTGCGCTCCAGCGAGGCTTCCGCGCGGGTCAGAACCGCCTCGTAACGGGCGAACTTCTCCTCGATGCGGGCGGCCTTCTCCTCGATGCGGGAGAGCTGGTCGAGGCCACGCGGCTCCTGCCTGGAAGCCGGCTCGGCGGAGGCCGGCACCGCGGAGCCGACGATCGCGGCAGGGGCGGGCGTCGCCGGCGCAGGAGCGGCCGGGGCCGGGCTCGGTGCGGGGGGCGGCGTCACGGCGGGCGTCTCGACAGGGGCCGGGGACGTGACGGTCGGCTCGATCTTGGCCATGGGCTCTCCGCAGTTTGAAGGAAACGGGCGAGGCCGCGCCGGAACGCGGCCTCGCTTTCAGAGGTCGATCAGAGCAGCGCGCCCATGGCGACGGCGGTGTCGCTCATGCGGTTCGAGAAGCCCCATTCGTTGTCGTACCAGGACAGCACGCGCACGAACTTGTCGTCCATGACCTTGGTCTGGTCGAGGGCGAAGGTCGAGGAATGCGGATCGTGGTTGAAGTCGATCGAGACGTTCGGCTGGTCGGTGACGCCGAGGATGCCCTTCAGCGGGCCGCGCTTCGAGGCCTTGATGATGGCCTCGTTGACCTTCTCGACCGTGGTCTTGCGCTTCGAGATGAACTTGAAGTCGACGACCGAGACGTTGGGGGTCGGCACGCGGATCGAGGTGCCGTCGAGACGGCCCTTGAGCTCGGGGATGACGAGGCCGATCGCCTTGGCGGCACCGGTCGACGTCGGGATCATCGACATCGCGGCGGCGCGGGCGCGGTAGAGATCCTTGTGCATCGTGTCCAGCGTCGGCTGGTCGCCGGTATAGGCGTGGATCGTGGTCATGAAGCCCTTGTCGATGCCGACSGCGTCMTGSAGCACGCGCACGACCGGCGCGAGGCAGTTCGTCGTGCAGGAGGCGTTCGAGACGATCAGGTGGTCCTTGGTCAGCTCGTGCTGGTTGACGCCGAAGACGACGGTCAGGTCGGCGCCRTCGCAGGGAGCCGAGACCAGGACGCGCTTGGCGCCGGCGGCGAGATGGGCGGCGGCCTTCTCCTTGGTAGTGAAGAGGCCGGTGCATTCCAGCGCGATGTCGACGCCGAGCGCCTTGTGCGGCAGCTCCTTCGGGTCGCGGATGGCGGTGACCTTGATCGGGCCGCGGYCGACATCGATCGTGTCGCCGGAGACGGTCACCGTGCCGGGGAAGCGGCCATGGACGGAGTCGAAGCGGAAGAGATGGGCGTTGGTCTCGACCGGGCCGAGATCGTTGATCGCCACGACCTCGATGTCCTTGCGCTTCGACTCGATGATCGCGCGCAGAACGTTGCGCCCGATGCGGCCGAAGCCGTTGATCGCTACCTTCACCGTCATGTCTTCCTCTCCTTCGCCAAGCGTCCGGCGTGAGCCGTCGCTATCCACGCGGGCAATTCGGCCAAAGCATGGCCGAATGCAAGACTTGTCTCGGGAAACTCAGCCCGGTGGCCTGAAAATCAGCCGTTATGCTTCTTCATCGCGGCATCGGCGACGGCTTCCGCCGTGATGCCGAAATGCTTGTAGACGTCCTTGTAGGGGCCGCTCGCCCCGAAGGAGTGCATGCCGACGAAGMCGCCGTCATGSCCGATCACCGCATCCCAGCCGAAGCGGACGSCGGCCTCGACTGCGACCTTGACGGGCGCCGAGCCGATGATCGCGGCTTGGGTCGCCTCGTCCTGCGCCAGCAGCAGTTCGAGCGAGGGCACCGAGACGACACGCGCGCGCACGCCCTTTTCCGCCAGCAGCTTGCGCGCGGCGACCGCGAGCTCGACCTCGGAGCCGGAGGCGAAGAGCGAGACCTGGGCCTTGCCGCCCTCGGCCGCCAGCAATTCATAGGCGCCAGCCGCCGAGCGGTTCTTCGCCGAGGCGTCGGTGCGCAGCTGCGGCAGGTTCTGGCGCGTGAGGGCCAGAACCGTCGGGCCATCCGTGCGCTCCAGCGCGATCTGCCAGGCCTCCGCCGTTTCGATCGTATCGGCCGGGCGGAAGACGCGCATGTTCGGCATGGCGCGCAACGAGGCGATCTGCTCGACCGGCTGGTGGGTCGGGCCGTCCTCGCCGAGGCCGATCGAGTCATGCGTCATGACGTAGATCACCGGAACACCCATCAGCGCGGCAAGCCGCATCGACGGGCGGGCATAGTCGGCAAAGACCAGGAAGGTGCCGCCAGCGGTGCGGAAGCCGCCATGCAGGGTGATGCCGTTCATCGCCGCGGCCATGCCGTGCTCGCGGATGCCGTAGCGGACATAGCGGCCCTTCGGGGTCTTCGGGGTGAAGTCCTCCGCCGCCTTGGTGCGGGTGTTGTTCGACGGCGTCRGGTCGGCCGAGCCCATCACCAGCTCCGGCATCACCGGGATGATGGCTTCGAGCGCGAGCTCCGAGGCCTTGCGGGTGGCCACAGCCTGCGGCGCGGCGATCAGCGCCTTCTTATGGGCGAGGATCGCCTTGTCGAGCTTGGCCGGCACGATATGCGCCAGACGGCGCTCGAACTCGCCGCGCTTGCGCTCGGAGAGCAGGCCGAAACGGCTCCTCCAGCTGGCGTGGGCATTCGCGCCGGCCGCGCCGGCGGCGCGCCAGGCCTTCAGCACATCGGCCGGGACCTCGAAGGCGCCGCCGGTGATGCCGAGCGCCTTTTTGGCGGCGGCAAGCTCCTCGGCGCCGAGCGGCTCGCCATGGGCCTTGGAGGTGCCCGCCTTCTTCGGCGCGCCGAAGCCGATCACGGTCTTGCAGGCGATCATGGTCGGCTTGTTCGACTTCTGGGCGCGGCGGATCGCGGCCTCGATCGCGTCGGGATCATGGCCGTCGACGCGCTCGGAGCGCCAGCCGCAGGCCTTGAAGCGCGCGACCTGGTCGACATTGTCGGTGATGGTCAGCGGGCCGTCGATCGAGATGCCGTTATCGTCCCAGAACACGATCAGCTTGTTGAGCTTCTGATGGCCGGCGAGCGCGATCGCCTCCTGGCTGATGCCTTCCATCAGGTCGCCGTCGGATGCCAGCACATAGGTGTGGTGGTCGACGACCTTCTTGCCGAACTCGGCGGCGAGCATGCGCTCGGCCATCGCCATGCCGACGGCGGTGGCGAGGCCCTGGCCGAGCGGGCCGGTGGTGGTCTCGACGCCGGCGGTCTCGAAATTCTCGGGATGGCCGGGAGTCCGGGAGCCGAGCTGGCGGAACTTCTCGRGGTCGGCGAGCTCCATGCCGGGCACGCCGGTGAGATAGAGCAGGGCGTAGAGCAGCATCGAGCCGTGGCCGGCGGAAAGCACGAAGCGATCGCGGTCCGGCCAGCGCGGATCGGCGGCGTCGTATTTCATCACGCGGGTGAACAACACGGTCGCGACGTCGGCGGCGCCCATCGGCAGGCCGGGATGGCCGGACTTGGCCTTCTCGACGCCGTCCATCGCCAAGCCGCGGATGGCATTGGCGAGCTTGTCGTGCTGGGCGCGGTCGATGGTGGTCATGGTGATCTCGTGGCTCCGTCTGGCGGGCGGGGCGGTCCGGCCCGACCCCGCGCGAGGCGGGCAGGACGGTCCGACAAAGGCAAGCGCAGATGACTTCGAAAGGACGGCTGGATTAGGCCCGGCGCTCGCCTTGAGTCAATTCGCGGCGGGCGGTTTCGTGCCTCGGAAGGCGCGGCGCAGGGTCGTTTCCGCAAGCTTTGCCTCAGCGCATGTGGACAAGCCCTTGGCAATCGCAGGTTTCCTGCGGCCGGGATTCACGTTTCCCACGCTTCTGCTGTAAATTCAGGCACGAATCGCGTGAGCCGGCTTCGATCTGAAAGGAGAGCGATGGTGGCGAGCCTGATGCTGGACAATGCGCTKGCGCGMCTCGATGCGGCGCTGGGGCAGTTGGAAGCGGCGGCACGGCGACGGGTCGAGGCCGAGCGCGGCCGGGCCAATCTCGAGACCGAGCTGGCGCTGATGCAGGACGACCGGGCGCGGCTGGCGGCCGAGCTCGACGGGACGATGGCCCGGCTCGGCCATGTCGAGGCGGCGGCTGGTGACGTCGACCAGCGCCTGATGCGGGCGATGAACGTGATCGGCGCGGTCATCGAGCGGGTGCAGGCCCAGCAGCCGGCGGAGGTCGAGGCCGAGGAGACGGAGTGATCTGTCCCGCATGGGAGGTCACGGGAAGGAGAGGCGATGCCGCAAGTCAACGTCACGATCGCCGGCAAGGCCTATCGGATGGCCTGCGGGGAGGGCGAGGAAGCGCATCTGGAAGAGCTCGCGCGCTTCTATGACGGCAAGATCGGCGAGATGCGGGAGGCCTTCGGCGAGATCGGAGACATGCGCCTGCATGTCATGGCGGCGCTGATGGTGGCCGACGAGATGTCCGAGCTGAGACAGCGGCTCGCCAAGCTGGAATCCGATCTGGCGGCGACGCAGGGTGATGCCGGCGCGGCCGACCAGCGACTCAGCGAGGTCGAGGACCGGGCCGCGGAAGCCCTTGTCGGCGCTGCCGAACGGATCGAGGGCGTGGCACGGAGCCTGATCCCGACGCCGGTGGGGTGAGGTTTCGTTTCAACTCGTTATCCGCCGCGTCATTCCGGACAGGCCGCGAAGCGGCGCCGATCCGGAATCCATCATGAGGCGATGCGCTCTGTGATGGATTCCGGGCCAAGCCCGGAATGACAGCGCGCTATAGCGATCTGCAATGAAAAAAGCCCCGGACGCTGCCGTCCGGGGCTTCGTGTTTTCAGAGCTTCGCGGCGCTCAGGCGCCCGGGGCGCCGCCGGCTCCGTCCAGCACCGTCACGGCGCGGCGGTTCTGCGACCAGCAGGAGATGTCGTTGCAGACCGCGACCGGGCGCTCCTTGCCGTAGGAGATGGTGCGGATGCGGTTGGCCTGGATGCCGCGCGAGGCGAGGTAGTCGCGCACGGTCTGGGCGCGGCGGGCGCCGAGCGAGTAGTTGTATTCGCGGGTGCCGCGCTCGTCGGCGTGACCCTCGACGACGAAGCTATAGCGCGGRTAGCGCTGCAGCCAGGARGMYTGCTTGTCGAGGGTCGCGGTCGCGGTCGAGGTCAGGTCGGTGGAGTCGGTCTCGAAGAAGACGCGGTCGCCGACATTGACGACGAAGTCCTGCGCGCTGCCGGGCGTGGCGGCGCCGCCGGCGCCGAAGCCCGACGCATCCGCGTTCTGGTTGTTGTTGGCGCAGGCGCCGAGCGCGAGCGTGGCTGCGAGGGCGGCGGCGAAGCGGACGGTGCGGCCGCCGGCGAGGAGGGTGGTCAACATGGCTGAACTCCGGGCGATCGAAATCATATGGCGGCGCGCTTCAGGACAGCGTTGCCTCGCTGCCATCAATGAAGCGTCAACCTAAACGAGACCTTGCCAGATCAAGGCGAAGTGGCGGCATTGCGGCGTATGGTTAACCAAATGTGGCGAAGGGCCATTTGCGGGCTTGGCTGTAGCGTGGCGGACACAGGAAGGCGAGGCGCGCTCGCGCTGGTCGGGCTACCCGCAATGCAACGAGAAGAGGGCATCCGGCTTTCGTTTGACAGATTCATAACTCAGTGGTTATCGATATAACTCATAGCCAGGCAGTTATGGATTTCAGATGCCGGACACACCTGATGCGCTCTTCAGAACGCTTGCCGACCCGACCCGGCGAGGCATCTTCGAGCGCCTTTGTCGCCAGGGGGAGCAGACCGTCGCGGCTCTGACGGCCCAGGCCGGTGTCTCGCAGCCTGCTGTCTCGAAACATCTCGCGGTGCTGAAGCAGGTCGGGTTGGTGCGAGACCGCCATGAAGGCCGCCAGACGCATTACAGCGCCCAGCTCGGCGCGCTTGCGCCCCTGGTCGATTGGACGAGCCGGATGGCCGGGTATTGGGAAAGCCGGTTCGACGATCTCGAAGATTTGCTGAAGAGGATGGATCAATGACCGAAACCCGCTCCGTCGTCGTCGAGCGAGAGATGCCCCATGCGCCGGAGAAGCTCTGGCGTGCCCTGACGCAGCCGCATCTGATCGCGGAATGGCTGATGAGGAACGATTTCGTGCCGGCCGTCGGGCACCGCTTCAAGTTGAGCGGCGACTGGGGCGGCGTGCTGGATTGCGAGGTGCTCGCGGTCGAGCCGAACCGGTCATTATCCTATACGTGGAACTTCGCGCATGACGACGCGGCCTATGCCCTGCAGAGCGTCGTGACCTTCACACTCACCCCTTCTCCGAAGGGCACGCATCTGCGCATGGAGCAGGTCGGCTTCCGGCCGGAGCAGAAGCAGGCCTTCGGTGGCGCCAAGGCCGGCTGGCAGCAGTTCTTCGCGAAGCTGGAAGAGGTCGTGGCGCGCGAGGGCTGAAAATCGCCGCCCTCACTTCAATGGCTCGAAAAGGAGGTTCCATGACTTGGAGCACTTGGATCCGGCAAGGCCATCGCTGGCTGTCGATTATCTTCACGGTCACGGTCATTGCGAACTTCGTCGCCATGGCGCGCGGGGAGCCGCCGGCGTGGATCGTCTATTCGCCATTGCTCCCGCTTTTCCTGCTGCTGTTCAGCGGGCTCTACATGCTCATCCTGCCCTATGCCGTCAGATGGCGCGGCAGGGGGCGGGCCGAGGGGTAGGCCGAAGCCTTTCCGGGGGCTGCCCGGACCGGCTTTGCGTGACGGCATGAAAAAAATGCGCAAACGGCGCGGGTAATTGCAGCGCATCTTTCGCCCTCTCCGCTCTATCCTGACGGGATCGCGGCCCGAGGCTTGCTTCGGTTTGCGCCCTGTCCTGACTGGAGATTGCGATGGCCCATTCCCTCAAGCCCGGCGTTTCGAGCACGGCGCCTGCGCGGGGCCCCAACCAACCCGATCTCGACTCGGAGGTGGTGTGGGAGGCCCGCCGGGATCTCGCCGCGACGTTCCGGATGGCGGCGCGCTATGGCTTCGAGGAGGGCATCTGCAACCATTTCTCGGCGCTGGTGCCGGGCTATGACGACCTGTTCATCGTCAACCCCTATGGCTGGGCCTTTCGGGAGCTGACCGCCTCGAAGCTGCTGATCTGCGACTTCCACGGCAACGTCGTCTCGGGCGAGGGCCAGCCGGAGGCGACCGCCTTCTACATCCATGCCCGGATCCACAAGAACCTTCCGCGCGCCAAGGTCGCCTTCCACACCCATATGCCCTATGCGACGGCACTCTCGATGACGGAGGGCGAGCCGCTGATCTTCGCCGGTCAGACGGCGCTCAAGTTCTACGGCCGCACGGCGGTCGACCGGGATTATAACGGCCTTGCCCTCGACGAGAGCGAGGGCGATCGCATCGCCGCCGCAGTTGGCGACGCCGATATCGTCTTCATGAAGCATCACGGCGTCATGGTGCTCGGGCCGACGATCGCCGAAGCCTGGGACGACCTCTATTATCTGGAGCGCGCCTGCGAGGTGCAGGCGCTGGCGCTCTCGACGGGGCGGGAGGTTCTGCCGGTCAAGCCCGAGATCGCCGAGGCCGCCTATCGCCAGATGCGCGAGGGCGATCCGGAATCGGCGCGCCTGCACCTGGCCTCGATCCGCCGGCAGCTCGATGCCGAGGAGCCGATCTACCGCGACTGAGCGACCGACTCCACACAAGCAAAAGCCGCCCGGCGCAGGCCGGGCGGCGCGTTCGTCTTCGCCGATGCTCGTCTCAGCGAGCCGGGCCGCTCAGCAGCGGCGACCAGGTCGGGTCGGAGGCATAGGCCGGAGTCGGCACCGGCACTTCGACGCGGCCGGTGATGTCGACCATGTAGAGCTTGCCGCCGGTCTCGCCGCCGGGGTCGCGGAAGAACATCAGGTACTGGCCGTTCGGCGCCCAGTTCGGCGCCTCGTTGTGGAAGCCTTCCGTCAGGATACGCTCGCCCGAGCCGTCGGGCCGCATCACGCCGATGGCGAAGCCGTTCGGGCTCTGCCGGGTGAAGGCGATGAGGTCTCCGCGCGGCGACCAGGTGGGCTGCGAATAGCGGCCCTGGCCGAAGGAGATGCGCTGGCCCTCGCCGCCGCCGGCCGGCATCACATAGAGTTGCTGCGAGCCGCCGCGGTCGCTCTCGAAGACGATCTTGGAACCGTCGGGCGCATAGGAGGGCGAGGTGTCGATCGCCGCCGTCGAGGTCAGCCGCGTCGTCGAGCGCGAGGCGATGTCGATGGCGTAGAGATTGGCGTTGCCGCCCTGCTGCAGCGAGAGCGCGATGCGCTGGCCGTTCGGCGMGAAGCGCGGGCTCGAGGTCATGTCGGGGAARTTGCCGACGAYCTGGCGCTGGCCGGTCTCGATGTTGAGCACCTGCACGCGCGGCTGCTCGCCATGGCGCTGCGACATGAAGGTCACATCCTGCCCGACCGGCGAATAGCGCGGGGTCACGACCGAGACGTCGCCATTGGTCAGGTAGCGCACATTGGCGCCGTCCTGATCCATGATGGCGAGGCGCTTGCGGCGGTTCTCCTTGGTGCCGGATTCATCGACGAAGACGATGCGGGTGTCGAAGAAGCCGCCGAGCCCGGTGATCTTCGAGAAGATCGCGTCGGAGATGATGTGACCGACGCGGCGGCTGTTGCTCGGATCGGTGAAATACTGCTGGCCGTCGGTCTGGGTGCCCGTGCCGACGTCCCAGAGGCGGAATTCGGCACGGATGCGGCCGGCCTCGCGGGCGACGCGGCCGGTGACCAGCGCCTGCACGCCGGCGGCCTGCCAGGCCTGGAATTGCGGGGCAGTGTCGAAGGGCGGGTTCTTCTCGGGGAAGCGGCCCTTGTCGACGGGCAGGAAATAGCCGCAGCGCTTCAGATTGTTGGTGATGACGCTGGAGACGAGAACGCCGCCCTCGCCGGCGAAATCCGCGATCGCGATCGGCATCGGCTGGAAGGTGCCGCCGCGCAGGTCGATGACGAGCTCGGCTCTCGCCGCCGCGGGCACGAGCAGGCTCGCGCCGGCCATGGCGAGGAGGCCGCGGCGCGTCGGGGCCGAAGCGAGGAAGGGGAGGCGAGTGCGGTCGATCAGGGTCACAGTACGTCCCTTGCGTCGAAATTGACGACGACGTCACGCCAGTCGTCATAATAGGCGGCAAATTGAGCCGGAATGCGCAAAGGCGCGCAGCGGCGGGTCGCGGTCAATGCCGAGCTGGCCGCGACCTGGAAGAGCGGATCGGCAGACCGGTTGATCACCCCGGGCTCGGCGGCGAGCGAGCCGTCGGTGTTCAGTTTCATGCGCACCGTCGGCACGACATTGGCGTTGCCATGCGCGTTGGCAAGCGCGATCGGCACGTTCCAGCACTTCAGCAACTGATCCTGGATGATGCCGATGAGCTGCGCCTTGAGCGAGGGGCTGAGCTTCTGCGAGGAGCCGGTCTGGGTGCCGAGCGAGGCGGTGCGATTGACCTGCGGCGCCGAGGAGCCGGTGGACTGCGCCTTTTCCTTCGACTGCAGCAGCCGCTCGATGTCGGTGGCGTTGAAGTTCTTGGCGATCTGCGCCTCTTTCTTCGCCTTGGCCTCGGCCTCCTGCTTGGCCTTCGCCTCGGCGGCGAGCTTGGCCTTCGCGGCCGCCTCCGCCTTGGCCTTCGCGGCGGCCTCGGCCTGTTCCTTGGCGGCCTTGTCGGCTTCGGCCTTGGCGAGCGCGTCGGCCTTGGCCTTCGCGTCTGCCTTGGCTTTCGCCTGCTGGGCGTCAGCCTCGGCCTTCGCCTTGGCGGCGGCTTTGGCCTGTTCCTCGGCCTGCTTGGCCTTGGAGGCGATTTCGGCGTCTTCGGCGAGCTTGGCCAGCTCCTGGCGCTTCTGCTCGGCCTCCTGCGCGGCGGCGGCCTCTGATTTCTGCGGCGGCTTGACGGGCTCGGGCGGCTTCGCCTCGGGCTTGGGCTGCTCGACCGGGCGGGCCGGCGGCAGCGGCGCGGCGGCATTCTCGTCGGCCGTCTTCAGCTCGGGCGGGCGCGTGGGCGGGGCGGGGTTGTCGGCCTTGGCCTCGTCGGCCTCCTTGCGCTCGACCACGTCGGACTGGCGCTCGGCGCGCGGGGTCGGCTTTTCCTCGACCTTCTGCGCGTTGCGCTCGCCGCGGGTGATCTGGTTCAGCGCGTTGGGATCGACGAGCTCGACGGCGATCGCCTCCTGATGCTCCGGCAGCGGCGCAGGCGACGAGAACGCCAGCAGCCCGACGACGAGCGCCGTCGTGTGGCCAAGCGCCGACACCAGCATGCCAGGTTCGGAGGTCGAAAGCTTCACGCCCTGAGTACCCTTACTTCCATCGTCCTCAGCGGTTCGCCGGTTCCGTTACCAGAGCGACCCGCTTGAAGCCGGCGGCGGTGATGGTCGACATGACCGAAGCGACGCGGCCGTAATCGACCAGCTTGTCGGCGCGCACATAGATGCGCTCRTCGAARCCCTGCTTGGCGAGGCCMTGCARYTTSGTSACSAGGTCGGGCTCSAGCGTCGCCTCGTCCTGCAGGAAGATCTGGCCCTTGCCGTCGATGGCGATCGTGACCGGCTTCTGATCGACATTGATCGGCTTCGCCCCGGTCTGCGGCAGGTCGAGCGGCACGCCGGTGGCGATCAGCGGCGCCGCGACCATGAAGATGATGAGCAACACCAGCATGACGTCGATGAACGGCGTCATGTTGATCTCGGCGATGGCGCGGTGGCGGCGCGAGCGGCGGCCCCGACGGCCCCCGCCCTGTTGCGCTCCGGCTGCGGACATTCCCATCGTTCAGCCCCTCACGCCGCCATGCGCTCGTCGATCTGCCGCGACAGGATCGCGGAGAACTCGTCGGCGAAGGCTTCGAGGCGCCCTTGCGCCTTGGCGACCTCGGATTGCAGCTTGTTGTAGGCCATCAGCGCGGGAATGGCGGCGAAGAGGCCGATGGCGGTGGCGAAGAGCGCCTCCGCGATGCCGGGCGCCACCACGGCGAGCGAGGAGTTCTTGGAGACGGCGATGGCGGTGAAGGAGGTCATGATGCCCCAGACCGTGCCGAACAGGCCGATGAAGGGCGCGGCCGAGGCGATGGTCGAAAGCACGAGCAGCCCCGATTCCAGCCGCTCCGTTTCGCGCTGGATGGTGACGTCGAGCACCTTGTCGATGCGCTGGGGGAGGCTGGCGACCGAGCGTCCGCCATTCTCGAAGGAGCGCTTCCACTCCCGCATCGCCGCGACGAAGACGGCCGCCATGTCGGCGACGGGCTTGCTGGCGAGGTCGCGATAGAGCTCCTCGAGCGAGCGGCCGGACCAGAACACCTCCTCGAAGGCGTCCATATCCTTGCGGGTGCGCCGGTAGAGCAGCGTCTTGTCGATGATGATCGACCAGCACCAGATCGAAGCGCCGAGCAGGCCCATCATGACGAGCTTGACGACGATATGAGCGTGCCAGAACAGCGTCCAGAACGACATGTCGATCTGCGGCGCGGCCTGCGCGACGTCGGCGGGGTTCATCCTGTCATCCTTCCAACCCAGGCGGTGCGACCAGAAGCTTGGCCTAGAGGCTCACGGTCCTGATCCAAACCCCGCCGTTCGCGTCGCGGAAGACCCACGCCGCCRCCCTTTTCACGATCCGGGGAAATGCCGTACCCTGTCTTTCGCGCGCGAATCCGGCGAAAGATGGGCCGAACCGGGGTTTCCCACGAAACGCATGCTCCGGTTCGAGTTAAGCCCCCGGCAAGGTTAATGTCCGGTATACGGGGCGGCGCTTACGGCGAACCCTGTGCGGAGACAGCTTCCAGAGTTCCTGCTCCGCGCCCCCCGGCTTCGATGAGCGCGTGCGTCAACGCTTCCGCCAGCCGCTCCGTTCGACGATCCTGTCGCTCGAGCAGGACGATACGCCGGGTCAACTGGGGCGTGCCGAACGGCAGACATATCAGGTCGAGATGCAGGCGCGCATCATCGGATAGCGGGGCAATCGCGACGCCGAGCCCTTTCTCGACCATGTGCAGGATGACTTCCTGGCTATCCAGAACCATTTCCTCTCGCACGGTCATGCGCTGCCGGCGCAGCTCCCGATCGATGACCCTGCCGGCCCAGGCACGGCTGTCGAATCTGATGAAAGGCAGCTCGTTCAACAGCTCCCGCTGATCCTTCCGCTCGTTGCCTTTGGGCGCGACAAGCCAGAAACGATCGCTGTACAGGGGCGTCCAGACCAGATCGGGCGGATGAGGGCGGACAGGCTCCGTCGTGACCGCCGCATCCAGCTCGCCACCGGCCACCTGAGCCGCGAGCTCCGCCGACATGCCGGCGACGACGTGAACCCGGATGCGGGGGTGAGCCCGCTTCAACGTGATCAGCGCGTCGGGCAGGGCGCCTGACAAGGCCGTCTGGATCGCACCGATCTTCAAGCGGCCGGCCAGCGCGTGCTCGTCACCCAGCGCCTCGGGGATTCGGTCATAGAGCGCCAGAACCTCTTCCGATTTCGCGAGGACGATCTTGCCGGCTTCGGTCAAGACCGGCAGCCGTCGCGACCGATCGAACAGGCGCGCGCCGAATTCGTCCTCGAGAGACTTCACCTGCAAGCTCACGGCAGATTGGGTCAGCCCCACGGCCTCGCCGGCGCGCGCGAAGGAGCCATGGCGCGCAATGGCATGCAAGGTCCGAAGGGCACGCAGCGACATGGCGAATCCTTCCCATCGCGGTCGAGGTATATCAACAAGTATTTCTCATTGATTGAAAGAGAATTCAGAATTTTTCCTGGCGAATGGGAACTGGTAGGTCTTCGTCCGGTTTCGCGGCGCGAGTTCGACATGGCAGCCTTCCCAAGCGTAGCGTCCGGCAGTCCGGCAGGGGCTGATCGGCTCGGTTACTATGTCCTGTTGCCCAGCCTGTTCTTCCACGGCCTGGCAACGGCGCATCTTGAAGCGTTGCCGGTTCGTGATCTCGCCTTGACGCTGATCCTTTCGACGATTGCGGTCGCGGCGCTGGTCATGGCCGTCCGGCCGTTGCTGAATCTGGACGGTCCGGCATTCACCTCGGTGTTTCAGGGCAGCGTGCGGTTCAACAACTATGTGGGCGTGACCCTGGCGGGAGGGCTGTTCGGAGCCCAGGGCATCGCGCTGGCCGCGATCTGCAATGCCGCGATCGTGCCGACGGTCAATGTCCTGTGCGTGCTGGTGTTTGCCCGCCATGGCTCGGCCAAGCTAAATGGCCGAGCGATTCTCAAGCAGCTCGTCACGAACCCGCTGGTGGTGGCTTCGCTCGGCGGGATCGCTTTCCAGCTGATCGGCCTCGGCATTCCGCGCGGCCTTGAGTCGGCCATGCGCTCGCTGGGGGCGGCCTCATTGCCCCTTGGTCTGCTCTGCGTCGGCGCCGCGCTCGATTTCAGCTCGGCGCGCCGATGGATCGGACCTGTCGCTTCGTCGTCGATGATGAAATTCCTGGCCATGCCCGCCGCAACGGTGCTCGTGGCCATGGTCACGGGGCTGAACGGCCCGGCCCTGACGACGGCGCTGCTCTTCCAGGCCCTCCCAACGGCGTCCTCCGCTTACATCATGGCTCGGCAGCTCGGTGGCGATGCGCCTTTGATGGCCGGGATCACAGCGATCCAGACCGCCCTCGCCATGGCGGCGATCCCTCTCGTGCTGATCGGTCTGACGGGCTGGCTCGCGGCTTGATGCAAAAAACCCGCTCCGGCTGACCGGAGCGGGCTCGTCTCATGGCTGTTGATCCCGGCTTTCGCCGCGACAGGTTCAGGCCGCGTCGGGCTGGGCCGGGGGATTGGCCGGCGGGTTGTTGCGGCGGTCGTTCATGAACTGATCGAACTCGGCCTTGTCGCGGGCCATGCGCAGGCGGCCCAGGAAATCGTGGAACTCGCGCTGCTCGTCCTCGAGCCGGCGCAGCGTCTCGGCCTTATACTCGTCGAAGGCACGGTTGCCGCTCGAGGGCTCGCGGCCCCAGCCGCCGAAGCCGCCGCCGAAACCGCGGCCCTCACGGCCCGCCATGCGCTCGCGCATCCGGTCCATCTTGCCCTGCAGGCGGCTCATCCGATGTTCGTAACGGTCTCCGGCATATCCGCAACCCATGCGTCCACTCCCAAACAKRAAGGCCAGGGTCGCMAGACCMAGCGGCCACCACACGATGAAGCCSAGYACCGCRAAGGCGAWCCAGGCYCCTCTTCCRTATTCRTCAAGCYTCGYRACGATCGGCATCTTTCTCCTCCGCTCATCGACGTGAATGTAAATCACATTCACATAGATGCTTGCGAGGGTCCGGCTTGTCAAGAATGGCCGGCGAAAAATCGTCAGACGGCGGGTGGGGGTGCGGTTTCCGGGCCGATACCCAGGCCCTGGAGATAGATCAGCATGCCCGCCTCGAGCAGCTCGGCGGCCGACATGGGCAGCGGCCGCCGGCCGCCATCGGCGCGGCCGAACAGGGCGGCGATGCCATGCGACATCGCCCATATGTGCAGCGCCATCATCAGCGCGGGCGGGCGCTTGTTCTGCGGCAGCCGGGCGATCAGCGCCTCGGCCGCCTGCCGCAGATTGGCGAAGGCGCGGTCGGCGGCGGCCCGCAATTCCGGGCTTGCATCGAGCGACACGCCGGCCTCGAACATGGCGGAATAATAGGCCGGCTCGTCATGGGCGAAAGCCAGATAGGCACGGCCGAGCCGGTGGAAGGCAGATTCGGGGTCGGGGCGACCCTGGTCCCAGGCGCGCGACAGCGACGCCTCGAAGGCCTGGAAGCCGCGCGCGGCCACATCGGCCAGCAACTCGTCGCGGTCACGGAAATGCCGATAGGGCGCGGCCGGGCTGACGCCGGCCATGCGCGCGGCCTCGGCGAAGGTGAAACCGTTCGGGCCTTTCTCCCCGATCAGCCCCAGCGCGGCCCGCACCAGCTCCTCCTTGAGGTTGCCGTGGTGATAGCCGCGGGGCGTTTCGGGTCTGTCGCGCTTCCAGCTCATGTTAAGAGCGCTAACATGCGGGTGGGCCTTACGTCGATGGTCATGCGCGGCAGCGTTAGTCGTCGAGCATCAGCCGCTTGCGCAAGCCGTCGGGAATGCGCCGTGCCCGGCCGCCGCCGATGCAGGCGACCATGACCTGCGCCCCGATCAGCACCTCCTCGCCGCGCAGCACGCGCTGCTCGAGATCCATGGTGGCGCCGCGCGCGGCGGTGCAGTGCGTCTCGACCGTCACCAGGTCGTCCATCACGGCGGGGCGCAGGAAGTCGATCGTCATCTTGCGGACGGCGAAGCCCAGCGCCGTCTCGCCGTCGAAGAGCTCGCGCTGCTCGATGCCGAGCGCGCGGATGAGCTCGGTGCGGCCACGCTCCATGAAGCGCAGATAGGACGCGTGATAGACCACGCCGGAGAAGTCGGTGTCCTCATAGTAGACGCGGATGTCGAGGCGATGGACCCTGCTCATGGTGCTCCGGAGGGGTATCGAACGGTTGCCGCTGCCATAGACCAATCGATACAGCTTCGGAAAGGCTGGAACTGCTCAGCCGGAGCGGCGTTACCCGTTGCGTGACCCATGGGAGGACAAGTGATGGCGCAATCCAGCAAGGCGACCGCGCGACTGCTCGACAAGACCGAGCTCGATCTCGTCGCACGCACCCAGCGCGGTGCGATCGGTGCTCTTCCGGACGATGAATTGCGCGATCTCGCCGCCAAGCTGCGCGAGCGCCGCGACAAGGCGCGCGACGGTGCCCGCCGGCAGAAGCGCGAGATGCGCGGCAAGGCGGAGMCCAAAGGCGCGAAACCGGCGAGCGACAATAGCGGCACCAAGGCCAAGGCCGACGCGTTGACCGCGGCGCTGAAGCGCGTCGGGGCCGAGCGTACGCGCCGGGCCGAGAAGGAAAAGGCTCCGAGCCAGCGCAGCCTYGCCCGCAAGGCGCTGGCRCTGAAACARCGCCAGAGCGCGGCGCAACGTCCCGCCAGCCGCACGGCCGGCAAGGGCATGCGGCCGGTCGAAAACCCGAAGGCGGTCAAGTCCGGCGCGCTGAACGATGCCGGCGCCCGCCCGGCGATGATGCGCTCGAAGATCGCGCGTCAGCCGTAGCGGGGTGCCGATTTCCGACGGAGACGTGGCGTCATCCCGGACAAGCTGCGTAGCAGCGCAGATTCGGGATCCATCGTAATCGAGCCCTGCAGACGCTCAGCGCTTGCAGGGCTTGTTCATGAAGGAGCCGCAGTCATAGGGCTGCGAGAGCTGCTCGCGGATCGAATAGTCCTTGCCTTCGAAGCGGTTGACGATGTCGTCGATGCGCCAGCCGCCGTCCTCCCTGATCATCTGGAATTGGACGGTCACGGGCTTGCCGAAGCTGCGGAAATTGGCCAGCACCGTTGCCTTGCCGGCCGCGACCGGGATCGTGTCGAAGTTCAGCTTCTTGATCTCGCCGTCCTGGCCGTTGAGGAAGGGGTCGGCGCCGATCTGGCCCATATCGCCGCTCTCGTCCTGATAGAGATCGTCGCGGGCGAAGAGCGCGGCGAGGCTCTTGCTCATCAGCCGGTCGCGATGCGGCGGGCGCCAGGCCGGCGGCGGGGCCTTGCCCTTGGCGGCGAGCATCTTGATCGTGATGGCGTAGCCTTCTTCCACCGGCCCGCGCGGCACGTCGTCACCGGCGCGAGCCGAAACTGCCAGGACGGCGAACAGGCCGGTCAGGGCGAGCGCCAGCGCGACATTCCGAAGGATCTGCCTCACGCCTCGTCCTCGTCGTTTCCAAACAAGCCGAACTGCGCCGTCTCGCGCGAGGGCTCGGGCATGCCGAGATGACGGAAGGCATGGGGCGTCAGCAGGCGTCCGCGCGGCGTCCGCTGGATGAAGCCCTGCTGGAGCAGGAAGGGCTCGATGATCTCCTCGATCGCGTCGCGCGGCTCGGAGAGCGAGGCGGCGATGGTCTCGATGCCGACCGGGCCGCCGCCGAAATTGATCGCGACGGTGGTGAGATAGCGCCGGYCCATCTGGTCGAGGCCGATCGCGTCGACATCGAGCAGCGAGAGCGCCTTGTCGGCGACCTTGCGGGTGACGATCGGGTCGCCGTCGACGATGGCGAAATCGCGCACGCGGCGCAGCAGGCGCCCGGCGATGCGCGGCGTCCCGCGGGAGCGCTTGGCGATCTCGTTGGCGCCATCGTCGGACATCGGCACGCCGAGCACACGGGCGCCGCGCGAGACGATGCCCTGCAATTCCTCGACGGTGTAGAACTGCAGGCGGATCGGGATGCCGAAACGGTCGCGCAAAGGCGTCGTCAGCAGGCCGGCGCGGGTGGTGGCGCCGACGAGGGTGAATTTGGGCAGGTCGATCTTGACCGAGCGGGCGGCCGGGCCCTCGCCGATGATCAGGTCGAGCTGGTAGTCCTCCATCGCCGGATAGAGGATTTCCTCGACTGCCGGGTTGAGGCGGTGGATCTCGTCGATGAAGAGCACGTCGCGCTCTTCGAGATTGGTGAGCTGGGCCGCGAGATCGCCGGCCTTGGCGATGACGGGGCCGGAGGTCGAGCGGAAATTGACGCCGAGCTCGCGCGCCACGATCTGCGCCAGCGTCGTCTTGCCGAGGCCGGGCGGGCCGACGAAGAGGACATGGTCGAGCGCGTCGCCACGCGTGCGGGCGGCGTTGATGAAGACCTGGAGATTGGCACGCGCCGCTGCCTGGCCGGTGAAATCGGACAGCGAAAGCGGCCGCAGCGAGGTCTCGCTGTCGTCCTCGCGGCGTTCGGCCGTCATCAGCCCGGAGCGCTTGGGTTCGCTCACAGTGCGATCTCCAGCTCGATGGCGTCGTGGATCGGAATGTCCTTGTATCCTGTCTTGATGATGGTCGGCACGACCGAGCGATAGGCGTCGATCGCGTCGAGATAAAGCCCCGACAGGCGAAAGCCGCGCCGCTGATAGAAGACGAGGCCCGGCATGTTGTCGTTGGTCAGCATGGCCTTGAGCCGTTTCGCCCCCGCCGCTCTCGCGGCCGCGATCACCGCATCGAGCATCTGGATGGCGACGCCTTCGCCGGGTCTCAGCGAATGCAGGGCGCAGAG